>NZ_JBDSLS010000104.1:0-7470 GCF_039916245.1 Gelidibacter sp. | reverse complement strand
ATGCGATAATGAGTGGTCCCTGCGGGAGCAGCAATTCGGACCATCGGACTATAAGCCTCCAAGTCAATGGTCGCCTCACCAGTCACACGGTCAAATAACGCATCAAAAGCGGCATAAAGAGTGGTTCCCAAGGGTGAGGCACCATTAAAATTAAAACCCTTTAAAAGGTGCATAGTGCCATTTTCAATGGTGCGCAGACCGCGCTCATTGGTAGCATCAGTCTTGATGATACTCAAAAGTACTTTGGTCAGTCTCCCCACCACCAGCCGATCCTTGGCGTGTTGCATCATGCTTCGGAGGGCATTGCGAATAAGCTTACCGCCCTTACCAGCGGTTCCAAATTCCGCCCCATTCTCCCTAGTTCTTTGAAAAGCAGGGTCGTTAAGAATCCTCTGGCGACTTATGCCACCTTTTGCCCTGGCCATATGACCATCGGCAGTTCTGTAAAAGGAAATGTCATCGATAGTTCCTTTTAATTTGATAATTCCAGCTTGTTTTGCCATAATAAAATAGTTTTAAAGTGAATGGCAAATATGGGACAGACAAAAAGCCTTTGTTCACAACATGTGAACACCTTGGGGAAGATTAATTTTCTAAAAGATATAAATGTCGTTAAGATTGTCAGTATTTAATTGTACAAATCAGCTTAAAAAGAAATGCGAAAAGTAGGTTGTCGATAAGTTTAGTGTCATCCACGAAAACAGACTCCAAATTTCTCAATTGCTTTCCCAATCCAAATTACGCATATGCGCTGTGGAGGTTTCCAAAAACACGAATTGATAAAATAGAGAAGTCAGCAGAAGTCATAGTACCTATGGGAAACGAGTTACAGAAAACTGCATAGGTCTCACAAGCGGGGAAGGACTGAACGTAATTCTCTTCAAAATTCGCATTGGAGCACTAATGGTAGCCTAAGCTTAAAGTAGAAGATAGTGTTAAGGGTGAGAAGAGCTTTGGTGTGATGATTTACGAACCGCCGTATACGCAACTGAAATTGAATGATTAATTATCATTTAATTGAAAGTTGAGAGCGTAGCTCACGTACGTACGGTGGTGTGATAGGCGCACTCCGTTCCTATTTAGGGGCGGAGCCGCCTACTCGACTAGTGGCTGTGCTATTATTCATTTTTTAAAAGTTCATATTTCTTTTGCTTTTCTTGCCACCTTTTCAAAGCAAATTGTTGCATATCATCTACTTGGTCTTTTTCATCTATAATTTCGAAACCAAGTAGAGTTTCTATAATATCTTCAAGAGTTGTAATCCCATCCATACCACCATATTCATCAATAACCAATGAAATTTGTTCCTTTTTCAGAAGTAACTCTTCCCACGCGTCAAATAAGGTTATGTTTTTTGAAAACACTACAATTTCACGTTTAATGTTTTTTAGCTTTAAATCAAACTGGTCTTCTGCTAATTTTTCAAATACTAATTCTCTGAAAACATATCCCGTAACATTGTCTCTATTATCTTGGTATATTGGAATCCTTGAAAAATGCAGGAATTCTTTATTTTTTAAGAATTCTTGCAATGTCATGTTTTCATTTGCCGTGACAACCACAATTCGGGGTGTCATCACAGTTTTAATTCTTAAACTTTTTAGCTTTATTAAGTTTTGAATGATTTTGTTTTCTCTATCAGCAAAAACACCTTCTTGTGTACCTATACTTGCCAATGCCGAAATCTCATCTCTACTGGTTGTTAGTTGAGCTTTTTCTCTAGATAGCATTTTTGTAAGTATAGAAGATAGCCACACCAATGGATATATTATATAAATCATCCCTTTGATGATTTTTGAGGAGATGCCTATTAAATCCCTATTATAGTTCGCTCCAAGGGTTTTAGGTATGATTTCGGTCAAGACTAATATTAAAATGGTTAAAATCGCTGAAACCAAACCAAAATAAGCTTCACCAAATACTACGGTTGCCTGTGCGCCTACTCCAGCCGCTCCAACCGTATGCGCCACTGTGTTTAAAGATAAGATAGCGGATAACGGTTTATCTATATCTTCTTTGAGCGAAATCATTGCATCTGCATTTTTGTCGCCCAATTCAGATTTTGATTTCAAAAATGAAATTGGTATTGATAGTAAAACGGCTTCCATTATTGAACACAAAAAAGAAACGAAAAGAGCAATAAAAAGATATATTAGTAATAGTGTCATCGTATGTTTTACTTTATTATTTATTTTTAAAGCGTTTTTTAGGGCATTGCCACTAACGGTCTTGTATGTGAAACTTAGTGTGTAAATAGGCGCTGACCTTTCGGATTATGCATAAGTCGAATTTTTTAATTTTCTTTTTATCTTATTTTCTCAAAAAACCAAATTAAAAAATTTGGCGGACTTCGCAAATACACACAAACCTCTCGGAAAGCCCATAATAGCTATGTTTTATATACGTTGTTATGTGCTGCCCATATCTCAATCGTGTTTTGGTTCAGGCAGATTAAAATATTCGTTTTTTGTTTTGTCCAAAGTTTGTGAAATCAGATTGAAATTTTCTTTTGTCGGTTTTAAGTCCACGAATTTGTCAATTATCGCTCTGTTTCTATAAATTACAAATGTATTTTCTACTTCGGGATTTATTTTGTTAAGGTTTACTTCGCTTTCCTTGTCGGAAAATGACGGAACAAAGGTTAAAGCTGTGTTTTTTATATTGAGTTCATTTCCCAAATTTTCTAACTCCTTTTGTCTTTTTTCCTTGTTGTAATTTTTCTCGTTGCCATAGACAAAATAGACTTTTAAATACTTACTGCGACTTGCGCTTTCAAGTTCTAAAAATGATAACCAATCTTTTATATTGTCCCAATTTGGATTGTTGCCAACAAAGTAAACTATTCCGTGAAATCTCCCATATTTACAAACAGGACAAGTTTTAGTTCCTTTATCTGGTCCAAATGCGTGGAATGGTGTAAACGAAGGATTGTCTTCGCCAATTTCAAGTCCCGAATTCAGTTTTGCCTGATTTTTTTCGGGATAGTTTGGAATATTAAGTCCTAAAATGATATTGTGTTCAGCTACTTGCATATCCTTATCAATCAACACTCTTAAAACACCACTTCCGCCTCGGTTTTCAAGAGCTTTTCTTTTTTTACTTGTCAATAAGATATCGTCATCAAAAACAAATTCGTCAATGTAATATTCGTCATCAACATTCGGTTCTTTTACAGAAGTGTGAATGTGTGCTGGCATATCATCGTTTGGATAAGGTGCTGGACGAATTGTATAAATTGAATATTTTCCATTTTCGTCCGATTTTACCCAACCTCTAATATGTCCGTGTCTTTTTGCTTGTTCATCCATTCCGTCTTTTGAGGAATAATATCCGTTATTGTCAGTTTGCCAATAATAAATCACAACGTTTGGTGCAGGAATTTTGCCGCCAAGTTTATAAACTGTTCCTGTTATCAAAAGTTTTTGACCTTTTTCTGTCCAGCCTGCACTTGTGTCGATTGACTTAATGTTTTTCGGCATTCCAACATACATCAATTCGCAACCGTCACATCCTCCACCAACAAGTTTTTTCTTGTCGGTTTTGACTTCCGTTTGTTTTCTATCAGTTTTGATTTGTCCGTTACAATTCGTTAACGTGCTTACCAAAGCAATCAAAATGATGATTTTTATTGTTTTTTTCATTGGTGTTACGATTTTTTTGGGTTGCACATAACGCTTGTTGTAAGTGTAGTTGCGTGGGTTAAACACTTAAAATAACAAAAATTGACCTTAGATTCTTGCCTGCTTTTTTTTTTTTGGCATTAATTTAAGTAAATGAAAACTGTCTTTTCGCTTTTGTTCATCTTTCACTTCATTAATAGAATCCTCCACGCCGGAAGCGTTTTCTGTCGTTTTACTTTTGATAATTTCCCCATATCGGTTTTAAGATAGTTCTTTTCGTTTTCTACGCCACTCCAAAAAAGTGTTACTCAAAATAACAATTATGATTGATGCAATTAGATTTGAAAACACCACTGCCCATGGAGTTTCATAAACAGGTATTCCAAGATTTAAATAGTAGGATAGTCCAGAAGCAATTGCTGTTGGTGTTCCCAATAAGGCAGTAGCTGCTCTGATTGGTTTTGGAAATGTTTCATGGACATAAAAAAAAGCAGTCAACATACCTGTCAACAGTAAAATAATTGTCAGTTTTATGCTTAGTCCTTTTTTCAAGTTCAGTTTATTGGTTTTTATTTTAGGGTATATTTTTGTGGGGCTGTATCCTTCACCCTTTGAATAATTTTATTTGCTTCAAGGTCAAGTTTCACCCATTCCATGTGCCACGGTATGGAACCTTCAAACTGAATCTTATTCTTTTTGAAATCTTGGGTAATTACATCCAATAGTTCTACATGGGTTAATTCACCATTTTTCTTTAGTTGATTTAATAATGCATTTTTCAAAGCATCATATTTGGATTTGTTCATTGTGACTGCTTTTTTGCCTTCAGGATGTATGAGTTGAATTCTTTGTTCCATATATGACTGTTTATTATTGGACATCTGTTTGATGTTACAGCGGTGTCTACTTTCAATGAGTACAACGTTTATGATATGAGCTGTGGCGTGTTTTAGCACGAACCTTCTCAAATATAAACTATCTTTGGGAAATCCATAGCTTTTCCAAATAGGAACAGACCAAGCCATAGCCTAGAGGATACGGTGTTGTGCCCAGTTATTTTAGGCGATATATCGTTTTATTCTTTTCTCCAATTTTTTCAAATAAATCTAATTCCACGCCTTTCTTTAAATCTCGGCTTGCCGTAGCTGAAGATATATATTTAAAAATTGTCATGTAGTCTTTTCTGTTAAATTCTGTTGTATTCAATGAAACGAAATATTCTAATCTATCTTCCTCATTTAAGGTTCTGTTATTGAAATTTAATAGCTCACTGAGAGACGAGTCAATAACGCTAAGCATATATTCAATAAATTTTGTTGACTGTCCAGATTTATCACTTTCAGATAGTGCTCTATAATATTTCTCTTGATCATTGCTAATTAGTGTTTCAAAAGGTAGAAATTCAAAAACGGGATATTTCTCCATTAATATTAGGGTTTGCCATAGCCTTCCCATTCTTCCATTTCCATCTAAAAAGGGGTGAATAAATTCCATTTCGTAATGAAAAACGCAACTTTTAATTAGTTCTATTTCATCTTCATTTTTTAGATATTCAAATAGGTCCTTCATTAAAAATGGAACATTGTCAGAAGGTGGCGCCATATGTTCTACTTTTGAACCCTTTACAATTCCAACTCCTTGTTTCCTGTATTTTCCAGGGTTTTCAATTAATCCCTCCATTAAATGTAAATGAGCTTTAAGAAATGAGGTTTCGTTTTTTGGATTATACTTTTCTAGGTTCTCATAAATTTCTATGGCGTTTAACACTTCAACAACGTCTTTTTTTGGACCGATAACTCTTTTGTGCTCCAAAAGTGCTATAATCTGTTCTTCGGTTAAACTGTTTCCCTCGATTTTTAAAGAGGAATGAATTGTTTTAATACGATTTTGTTTTCTTAATTTTGGGGAAGGTCTATTTAAAAAGTTGGCATTAACCTCTCCGATTTTTTCGGAAATGGAAGTGATTAACTTTAATATTTCTGGTGTTATTATGTATGGTGGTTTCATTCTTGATACTATCATCTGATACTATCAAAGGTACGATCAAATACTTAATTTTTGGATTATAACGAAATTTTTTATGTTCATTAAGGCACATAGTTTATGTTGCACAACGTTTGGTGTAAGAAAAGGTGCGTAGGTTAAACACCTAAAATACTAAAATTGTCCGAGCCTGTGGGAATTCCGATGGAATTTCCAAGTAGGCGAGAACCAAGCAATTATTTTTACACGGTGTGTGTGCCCAGTATGGGCATCTTTACCTTACTGCAAAGTAAAATATTAATTTAGAGGGTGCAAGTCCCTTATGCGCTGGAGTAACCATAATTTTATCATTTTTTCTTTCATTAATAATCATTTATGTCCGATTAAAACTTGCAGTATTTCGCGTAACCATTTGTATATAGCGATTTTTAAAGTTTTCTTCAACGATGGGCTTCATTTATTTTTTATTAGAAACGCTTATAAAAAATGAGAATTTAGTCTGAGTCGTAAATTATATGCCCAATGCTTTACGACACGGGTCTATATTCTAGGTTCTATCAACGCAGTGGCGGTTACTGAACTTGTCGAAGTGTCTTGATTCTTTTCCTGGACAATAGTGTAGGTTTCTGCATATAATTTATTGTATTTGTTTTTCATTATGTTTAATGCATATAATGAAAGAGCTGTCAGAATTTGTAAAAGAGCGCACTAAATTACTGACATTGAAAAAAAACATTGACTATCATTTTTTGATAAATATCTACATCAAGCTACTTTGACGCTAATTCATATACATCAAACGTGTTTGTCTATCAAATAATCAAAAATATGATTATCAAGCAATCTTGATGTTAATCCATAGTAAAAGCGGCTTTAATGCATCTTGAATTTGAAGCGCTTCACCCTTTTCAAGATGGCAATGGAAGAATTGGACGTATGTTAATTACATTACTGTTGTGGTCATCAGGGACGATATCAGAACCTCACTTCTACGTAAGTGGATATTTAGAAGAGCATAAAGACGAGTATATTGATACTATGCGAAACGTATCAGAAAACAATGACTGGGAAGCATGGTGTATTTTCTTTTTTAATGCAATTGAAAAACAAGCAATTAGAAATTTAGAAATTGCAGAAAGCATAAAAAACTTATACGAAGAAATGAAGCATGTTTTTTCGGATACTTTATCATCAAAATGGAGTGTGAATGCCTTAGACTTTATTTTCACTAACCCCATTTTTAGAAATAATAGATTTACTTCTAAAAGTGGAATACCGACACCAACTGCTGCTAGATTCACTAGAATGCTGTTAGATAAAGGTTTATTGAGTACGATAGAGGAATCTTCTGGGCGAAGACCAGCGCTCTATGCATTTGAACCATTATTGAAATTAGTTAGAGTCTAAAAAAAACTTACGAATCATGAATATTAAGAATCAAATAATTAAAATAATAGACAGTCAAGAATTTAAAGATGAGCTCACTAAAATAAATCAAAACTATTTTAATTTAAAGCAAGAGTCCTTCATTAGAAATAGGATTTTGGAACAATTAAATTATGTTTTCAATAATAAGAACTTAAACTATAGAGCTCTTGCAGAATACCCACGAGAAAATAGAACCAAAACAGACTTGTCAATTATTAATGTTAATGACGGTCTTGCTGCTTACAAAATTGAATTCAAATATTCATTCTCAAAGGATTTTAAAAAAGATAGGGATTATGTGAATTTTATTAATAGAGATTATGACGATAGAAATAGTAATATGTTTATTCTAATTGTTGCACACCTTGATATTGATGAAAAAAAAGAATATGATAAAAAGTGGGGTGTGAAAAACGGATTGGCAAAATACGTTTCAAAA
>NZ_JBDSLS010000103.1:0-44276 GCF_039916245.1 Gelidibacter sp. | reverse complement strand
TATTAATTGTAATTAAACTCTTCTTTAGCTTTCATCATTTCATTGAATTCTTCTTTAGAACCAACGATGATATGCTCATAGCGTCTCACCCCTGTTCCTGCAGGAATTCTATGTCCAACAATAACGTTCTCTTTCAAGCCTTCTAAGTAGTCAATTTTAGCGCTTACTGCGGCTTCGTTAAGTACTTTAGTTGTTTCCTGGAACGATGCTGCTGATATGAATGATTTTGTCTGTAATGAAGCTCTTGTAATACCTTGTAGTATTGGAGTTGCTGTAGCCGGTTGTGCATCTCTTGCAACAGCCAACTGACCATCTTCTCTTCTTACTACTGAGTTTTCATCTCTTAACTGACGCGTCGTAACGATTTGTCCTGGTTTAAGAGTTTTAGAATCTCCAGCATCTTCAATCACTTTCATTCCAAAGATCTTATCGTTTTCTTCGATGAAATCAGATTTATGAGCCAATTGATCTTCTAAGAAGATCGTATCACCATAATCAATGATTCTAACTTTACGCATCATTTGTCTTACAACAACCTCAAAATGCTTATCGTTGATTTTCACACCTTGCAAACGATATACTTCCTGTACTTCGTTTACCAAGTATTGTTGAACCGCTGAAGGGCCTTTGATATTTAAGATATCGTTTGGAGTGATAGAACCATCAGATAATGGCATACCTGCTTTAACATAATCATTTTCTTGAACAAGAATTTGACTAGACAGCTTAACCAAGTATTTTTTAACATCACCTAAACGAGATTCGATAATAATCTCACGGTTACCTCTTTTGATTTTTCCGAAAGACACAACACCATCAATCTCACTTACTACAGCAGGATTAGAAGGGTTACGTGCTTCAAACAACTCAGTTACACGTGGAAGACCACCCGTAATATCCCCAGATTTCGCTGATCTACGAGGTATTTTTACCAAGACTTTACCAACATTAATCTTCTCACCATTGTTAATCATCAAGTGGGCACCAACTGGTAAGTTGTATGAACGTATTGCGTTTCCTTTAGAATCCTCAATATGTAAGGTTGGAATCAATTTTTTGTTTCTTGATTCAGAAATTACTTTCTCTTGGAAACCAGTTTGCTCATCAATTTCCACTTGATAGGTTACTCCTTGCTCAATGTTTTCATAAGATACCTTACCGGCAAACTCAGAAATAATTACACCGTTATAAGGGTCCCAAGAACAAATGACATCTCCTTTTTTCACTTTATCTCCTGGCTTGCAGTAGACGAATGATCCGTAAGGAATATTGTGCGTACTTAGTGTGATTCCTGTTTTGGCATCTACCAATTTGAATTCAGACGTACGGGAAATAACAACATCAACATCAGCGCCATTGTTATCTGTTCCTTTAACGACTTTTAAATCTTCAATTTCAGCAATACCATCAAACTTAACGGTCAATTTATTTTCTTCAGAAATGTTACCTGCAATACCTCCAACGTGGAAGGTACGAAGTGTTAACTGTGTACCTGGCTCTCCAATGGATTGGGCAGCAACGACACCAACAGCTTCACCTCTTTGAACCATTTTACCGGTTGCAAGGTTACGACCGTAACATTTAGAACAAATACCTTGAGTAGCTTCACAAGTTAATGCTGAACGAACCTCTATAGAATCTAAAGCAGAACCTTCGATACGTTTTGCAACAGCATCATCGATATGTTCACCAGCACTTATAATAAGCTCTTGAGTTAATGGGTCATAAACATCATTTAATGACGTTCTACCAACCACTCTGTCCTCAAGTTTCTCAATAACTTCCTCATTTTTCTTCAATGCGGATACTTCAATACCTCTTAATGTTCCACAGTCTTCACTGTAAATAATCACATCCTGAGATACGTCCACCAAACGACGTGTTAGGTAACCAGCATCTGCCGTTTTAAGAGCGGTATCTGCAAGACCTTTACGAGCACCATGAGTAGAAATAAAGTATTCCAAAATTGAAAGACCTTCCTTAAAGTTAGAAAGAATTGGGTTTTCAATAATCTCTCCACCACCTGCACTAGATTTTTTAGGTTTTGCCATCAATCCACGCATACCGGTCAACTGACGAATCTGTTCTTTAGATCCACGAGCTCCAGAATCAAGCATCATATATACCGAGTTGAAACCTTGTTGATCTTCACGGATACGTTTCATTGACAATTCCGTCAATTCAGCATTCGTAGAAGTCCAGATATCAATAACTTGGTTATAACGTTCGTTATTGGTAATCAATCCCATGTTGTAATTGGCCATAATACCATCAACTTGAGAATTGGCACTTTCAATCATGGTTTGTTTTTCAGCAGGAATAATAATATCACCTAAACTGAACGACAATCCACCTTGGAAAGCGAACTTATAGCCTAAATCTTTGATTAAATCCAATAAATCAGCTGTTTCAGGAACAGAAGTTACCTTTAAGATCACACCAATGATATCTCTCAATGATTTTTTGGTCAAGACTTGGTTAACAAAACCTGCTGCTCTTGGAACGGTTTCATTAAAGAGAACACGACCAGTGGTAGTTTCAATAATCTTAGAAATTAACTTGCCTTCCTCATTCAAGTCCTCAGTTCTTACTTTAATAGAGGCGTTCAAATCAACTTTTCTCTCATTGTAAGCAATAGTTACCTCTTCTGGAGAATAGAAAGTCAATCCTTCACCTTTTACTTTTTTGTCATCTGTTGACTTACGTTCCTTGGTCATATAATAAAGACCAAGAACCATGTCTTGAGATGGCACAGTAACAGGAGAACCGTTAGCAGGATTCAAGATATTATGAGAAGCCAACATTAACAATTGAGCTTCCAAAATAGCCTCAGGGCCTAATGGTAAATGCACAGCCATTTGGTCACCATCGAAATCCGCGTTAAACGCCGTACATACTAATGGGTGCAATTGGATCGCCTTACCTTCAATCAATTTAGGTTGAAACGCTTGAATACCTAGTCTGTGCAATGTAGGAGCACGGTTTAAAAGCACTGGATGTCCTTTTAAAACATTCTCTAAAATATCCCAAACTACAGGCTCTTTTCTGTCTATTATTTTCTTTGCAGATTTAACAGTTTTAACAATCCCACGCTCAATAAGTTTTCTGATGATAAATGGTTTGTAAAGTTCTGCTGCCATATCTTTTGGCAATCCACATTCAAATAGTTTTAATTCTGGTCCAACGACGATTACCGAACGTGCTGAATAATCCACACGCTTACCTAGTAAGTTTTGACGGAAACGTCCTTGTTTTCCTTTTAGGGAATCGGATAATGATTTTAATGGTCTGTTAGAATCTGTTTTTACTGCAGATGCTTTACGCGTGTTGTCCAATAATGAATCCACAGATTCTTGCAACATACGTTTCTCATTACGTAAAATTACCTCTGGAGCTTTGATCTCAACCAAACGCTTCAAACGGTTGTTACGAATAATCACACGACGGTACAAATCATTCAAATCCGAAGTCGCAAAACGACCACCATCCAACGGCACCAATGGACGTAATTCTGCTGGAATTACTGGTACTGCTTTCAAGATCATCCATTCTGGAAGATTCTCACGGTTAAGGTTAGAATCTCTAAACGCTTCAACAACTTGAAGACGTTTTAACGCCTCAGTTTTACGTTGCTTAGAGGTTTCTGTATTTGCTTTGTGACGCAATTCAAAAGACAACTCGGCCAAATCAATTCTTGCAAGCAAATCAATCAAGCATTCCGCTCCCATTTTTGCAATGAACTTATTTGGATCGTTGTCATCTAAATATTGGTTATCCTGAGCAATTGACTCAAGGATACTCAAGTATTCTTCTTCCGTCAAGAAATCCATTTTTTGTAATGGTTCGCCATCTACATTCTTAGCATTACCTGGTTGGATCACTACATAACGTTCGTAATAAATGATCATATCCAATTTCTTGGAAGGTAATCCCAACAAGTATCCGATTTTGTTTGGTAATGAACGGAAATACCAAATGTGCGCCACAGGAACTACCAAATTGATATGTCCAACACGGTCACGACGTACTTTCTTTTCAGTTACTTCAACCCCACAACGGTCACAAACAATACCTTTGTATCGGATACGCTTATATTTTCCACAAGCACATTCAAAATCCTTTACAGGACCAAAAATACGCTCACAGAACAAACCATCTCTTTCTGGTTTGTGTGTTCGATAATTAATAGTTTCTGGTTTAAGAACCTCACCACGAGATGCTGCTAAAACAGACTCTGGAGACGCTAAACCAATGGAGATTTTGTTAAATCTCTGTACTGTATTCTTATCTTGTCTTCTTGCCATTTTTTATGGTACTAACAAATTATAATTTAATTTTTTGATTGTTGTACGGACAGGCCATGGCCTGTCCCTACGGAATAATTTCTATGAAATTATTCCTCCAATCTAATATCCAATCCTAATCCTTTCAATTCGTGCATTAATACGTTGAAAGATTCAGGAAGTCCTGGTTCTGGCATTGGCTCTCCCTTAACGATTGCTTCGTAAGTTTTAGCTCTACCGATAACGTCATCAGATTTTACTGTTAAGATCTCACGCAAGGTTGCAGATGCGCCATAAGCCTCAAGTGCCCAAACCTCCATCTCACCAAAACGCTGACCACCAAATTGAGCTTTACCACCCAATGGTTGTTGTGTAATTAATGAGTATGGTCCGATTGAACGCGAGTGCATCTTATCATCAACCATGTGTCCAAGTTTCAACATATAAATTACACCAACAGTTGCAGGTTGATCAAAACGATCTCCCGTACCACCATCATATAGGTATGTATGTCCATAACGTGGAATTCCAGCTTCGTCAGTCAATTCGTTAATTTGATCTAGTGTAGCACCATCAAAGATTGGTGTTGCATAGGTACGTCCTAACTTTTGACCAGCCCATCCAAGAACTGTTTCATAAATTTGACCAATGTTCATACGAGAAGGTACACCTAGTGGATTCAATACGATATCTACCGGAGTTCCATCTTCAAGGAACGGCATATCTTCCTGACGAACGATACGGGCAACAATACCTTTGTTACCGTGACGACCCGCCATTTTATCACCCACTTTAAGTTTACGCTTCTTAGCGATATAAACCTTAGCTAATTTGATAATACCTGCTGGCAATTCATCTCCTACAGAAATTGTAAACTTCTCACGACGCAATGAACCTTGAAGGTCATTTTCCTTAATCTTGTAGTTGTGGATCAAATCTGCAACTAAAGCGTTTGTTTCGTCATCAGTAGTCCAAGTTCCTGAAGATAAATGCGCATAATCATCCACAGAATTTAACATCTTCAAGGTATATTTTTTACCTTTTGGAAGTATTTCCTCTCCAAGATCATTAAAGATACCTTGCGCCGTTTTTCCGTTTACGATCGTGAATAATTTGTCAATCAAAATTGCTTTTAACTCATCAAATTTTCTGTAGTAAACAGCTTCTAAAGCATCAATATCTTCTTTATCTTTTGCTCTCTTACGTTTGTCTTTTACTGCTCTTGAGAATAATTTTTTCTCAATAACAACACCGTGTAACGAAGGAGAAGCTTTTAATGAAGCATCTTTCACGTCCCCAGCTTTATCACCGAAGATTGCTCTTAATAATTTTTCTTCTGGTGTAGGATCAGATTCACCTTTTGGAGTAATCTTACCAATTAAGATATCACCAGGTTTAATCTCAGCACCAATTCGAATCATACCGTTTTCATCTAAGTCTTTAGTAGCCTCTTCAGAAACGTTAGGAATATCATTAGTCAATTCTTCGTTACCTAATTTTGTATCACGAACTTCCAATGAATATTCATCAATATGGATTGATGTAAAGATATCATCACGAACCACTTTTTCAGAAATTACGATAGCATCCTCAAAGTTGTAACCTTTCCATGGCATAAACGCCACTTTCATGTTACGACCAAGAGCAAGCTCTCCTGCTTGGGTTGCATAACCTTCACAAAGTACTTGTCCTTTTTTAACTTTATCGCCTTTGGTTACAATAGGTTTCAAGTTAATAGACGTTCCTTGGTTAGTTTTTCTAAATTTAACTAACGGATAAGTTTTAGTATCACTTTCAAAACTTACCAATGCTTGTTCTTCAGTACGCTCGTATTTGATTGTAATTTCATTAGCATCAACATACTCTACAGTACCTGCGCCTTCTGCATTAATCAAAACTCTCGAATCTGAAGCAACTTGACGCTCTAAACCAGTACCTACAATTGGTGCATCCACACGCAATAATGGTACGGCCTGACGCATCATGTTAGATCCCATCAAGGCTCTGTTCGCGTCATCATGCTCCAAGAAAGGAATCAACGATGCCGAGATAGAAGCTACTTGGTTAGGAGCAACGTCAGTATAATTAGCAGTAGAAGGATCGATTACAGGGAAATCACCTTCTTGACGAGCAATAATCTTGTCTTCAGTAATTTTTCCATTCTCATCAACTTTAAGAGTTGCTTGAGCAATCAACATATCCTCTTCCTCTTCTGCGCTTAAATATATTGGTGCATTTTTAATATCTACAACACCATCTGTAATTTTACGATAAGGTGTTTCAATGAAGCCCATTCCGTTTACTTTTGCAAAAACAGAAAGTGAAGAAATCAAACCACTGTTTGGTCCCTCTGGAGTTTCAATTGGACATAAACGACCGTAATGTGTATAGTGAACGTCACGAACCTCGAAACCTGCACGCTCTCTGGATAAACCTCCAGGTCCTAATGCTGATAAACGACGTTTGTGCGTAATCTCAGCCAATGGATTGGTTTGATCCATAAATTGAGACAACTGATTCGTTCCAAAGAATGAGTTGATTACTGAAGACAAAGTTTTAGCGTTAATCAAGTCAATTGGTGTAAACACCTCATTGTCACGAACGTTCATACGCTCACGGATAGTACGTGCCATACGTGCTAAACCAACACCAAACTGTTGTGATAATTGCTCACCTACAGTACGTACACGACGGTTAGATAAGTGGTCAATATCATCAATCTCAGCTTTAGAGTTGATCAACTCGATAAGATATTTGATAATGGTAATGATATCCAATTTGGTAAGCACTTGCTTATCCATACCGATATCAAGACCCAACTTTTTGTTCATTCTATAACGACCTACTTCACCTAGAGAGTAACGTTGGTCAGAGAAGAATAATTTGTCAATAATTCCACGAGCAGTCTCCTCATCTGGCGGCTCCGCGTTTCTTAATTGACGGTAAATATGTTCAACAGCTTCTTTTTCGGAGTTTGTTGGATCCTTTTGAAGCGTATTATGTATGATAGAATAATCACCTTGCTGCGTACTTTCTTTATGTAAAAGAACCGTTTTAGCATCAGCTTCAATAATTTCTTCAATATTGTCTTTATCTAAAACAGTATCACGATCAAGCACAATCTCGTTACGCTCAATGGATACCACTTCACCTGTATCTTCATCCACAAAATCTTCGTGCCATGTGTTAAGCACACGTGCAGCCAATTTACGACCAATGATTTTCTTAAGACCAGACTTTGATACTTTAACCTCTTCTGCAAGGTCAAAAATTTCAAGAATATCTTTATCACGTTCAAAACCGATGGCTCTGAACAAGGTTGTAACTGGTAGTTTTTTCTTTCTATCAATATACGCGTACATAACGCTATTGATATCCGTAGCAAATTCAATCCAAGAACCTTTAAAAGGAATTACTCTTGCTGAATATAACTTGGTTCCATTCGCATGGAAGGATTGACTGAAGAACACACCTGGAGATCTGTGCAATTGTGAAACCACAACACGCTCAGCACCATTGATACAGAAAGTACCACTTGGCGTCATGTATGGAATTGTACCCAAATACACATCTTGAACAATAGTTTCGAAGTCCTCATGTTCAGGATCTGTACAATACAATTTTAAACGCGCTTTTAAAGGCACACTGTATGTTAATCCTCTTTCAATACATTCTTCAATTGAATATCTTGGTGGATCAATGAAGTAATCCAGAAATTCCAAAACAAATTGATTGCGAGTGTCGGTAATTGGGAAGTTTTCCATGAAGGTATTGTAGAGACCTTCATTCCCTCTTTCTTCAGATTTTGTCTCTAATTGGAAAAAATCCTGGAAGGATTTTATTTGGATATCCAAAAAATCAGGATAGTCCGTTCTATTTACAATAGAAGAGAAGTTTAATCTTTCAGCTTTATGTGCTAACATCGATGAACGGGATTTTGATTAAAAAAATAGTTGTTTTTAATGTATATCTCCTCTGTTTGTCATTGTCTTTCAATGCTTAGATGGAGTTTGCCAATTATCACTCTCGTTGGAATCAACTTCATTTTAATGGCACATTTAATATACACAAAAGGGTTTAGGTCATTCCGAACAATCGGAAGACCTAAACCAAAATTTGTAGTTTGGGTTAAGCTTATTTAAGCTCAACTTCTGCTCCAGCTTCTTCTAATTGAGCTTTTAAAGCTTCTGCTTCATCTTTAGAAACACCTTCTTTAACATTGCTTGGTGCGCTATCAACTAATTCTTTAGATTCTTTCAAACCTAAACCAGTTAATTCTTTTACCAATTTAACAACTGCTAATTTAGAAGCACCTGCTGCTTTAAGAACTACGTCAAATTCTGACTGCTCCTCAGCTGCATCAGCATCTCCACCGCCACCTACTGCAACTGCAACAGCAGCAGCAGCTGGTTCGATACCATACTCGTCTTTTAATATTGTAGCTAATTCGTTAACTTCTTTTACTGTTAAGTTAACTAATTTTTCTGCGAAATCTTTTAAATCTGCCATTTTCTATCGTTTTAATAATTTTAATAAAATATAATTTGTTTAAGTGCGTACTTAGTTGGTTATCCTTCTCTTTCGGATAATGTTTTTACTAGACCTGCAATGATGCCGCCACCTGATTTAAGAGCTGAAATAACGTTTTTAGCAGGAGATTGTAACAATCCTACGATGTCTCCAATTAATTCCTCTCTTGATTTGATGTCAACCAATGCATCCAATTGCTCATCACCAAT
This sequence comes from Gelidibacter sp., assembly GCF_039916245.1. Taxonomy (GTDB): domain Bacteria; phylum Bacteroidota; class Bacteroidia; order Flavobacteriales; family Flavobacteriaceae; genus Gelidibacter. The sequence goes on along the minus strand of NZ_JBDSLS010000103.1, from coordinate 35,254 downwards.
GTAAATTGCTTCTTCAATAAAAGCTCCTTTAAGCAATGGCTTATCAGATTTCTTACGGAACAATTTAATTACTTTAGCTGGAGCATTTCCAGTTTCTGAATACATTACTGAAGTGTTTCCTACTAAAGTCTTTGGAAGATCTCCAAAATCTTTTTCAGAAGCTTCCATAGCTTTACTCAACAATGTATTTTTTACGACGGCCATTTTAATGTCTGCCTTAAAGCAAGCACGACGTAATTCTGAAGTGTTTTTTGCGTTCAATCCAGAGATATCTGTTAAATAGATATGTGTATTATCCGCTAATTGAGCAGTCAACTCTTCAATAACTTGTGATTTTTCTTCTCTTGTCATAATATTAAAGTTTAACTACTAACCTATTTTAGTATCAATTGATATACTTGGACTCATGGTACTAGACATAAAGATGCTTTTAATGTAAACACCTTTAGCCGCAACAGGTTTCATTTTGATTAAAGTCGAAATAAGTTCGTTTGCGTTTTCAATCAATTTGTCAGCAGTAAATGATGCCTTACCGATTGGTGCGTGAACGATACCCGTTTTGTCAACTCTAAAGTCAATTTTACCAGCTTTTACTTCTGCAACTGCTTTAGCCACATCCATAGTTACTGTACCTGTTTTAGGGTTTGGCATTAAACCTCTTGGGCCTAACACTCTACCTAATGGACCTAATTTACCCATGATTGCAGGCATGGTAACGATCACGTCAACATCTGTCCAACCATTTTTGATTTTCTCAAGGTATTCATCCAATCCTACATAATCAGCACCTGCATCTTTAGCTTCCTGCTCTTTGTCAGGTGTTACTAATGCAAGAACTTTCATGTCCTTTCCTGTTCCGTGAGGTAAAGAAACTACACCTCTTACCATTTGGTTTGCTTTACGAGGATCGACTCCAAGTCTTACAGCGATATCCACTGAAGCATCAAATTTAGTATAGGTAATCTCTTTTAATAGAGTTGCACCCTCTTCAAGAGAATAAAGTTTGGTTTTGTCAACTTTAGCTCTTGCCTCTTTTTGCTTTTTTGTTACTCTTGCCATTTCAGAAATGTTTTAATTAGGTTTTTTACCTGTTACAGTAATACCCATTGATCTTGCTGTTCCTGCAACCATGTCAATAGCTTTGTCAGCAGTAAATGCATTTAAATCTTGCATTTTGTCTTCAGCAATTGCTTTAACTTGATCCCAGGTTACTTTTGCTACCTTTTTTCTGTTCGGTTCTCCAGATCCTTTTTTTACTTTGGCCGCTTCCATCAATTGAACTGCAGCTGGTGGAGTTTTAATAATGAAATCAAACGATTTATCCTTGAACACAGAGATTACAACTGGTAATACTTTACCTGCTTTATCCTGAGTTCTAGCATTAAATTGCTTACAGAATTCCATGATATTAACTCCAGCAGCTCCTAAAGCGGGTCCTACCGGTGGCGATGGATTCGCTGCACCTCCCCGAACTTGTAGCTTAACTACTTTACTTAATTCTTTTGCCATTTTTTTAATTTTAGTTGCACCTCTTCCTTTGGAAGCCAAAAGACGTACGATCTATTTGTAACAATTATTAAACTTTTTCGACTTGCATATAACTCAATTCCAATGGTGTTTTTCTTCCGAAAATTTTCACCATGACTTCAAGTTTGCGTTTTTCTTCATTTATTTTTTCGATGGTTCCATCAAACCCGTTGAATGGTCCATCAATAACTTTAACAGTTTCTCCAATTGTGAAAGGAATAGCTACGTTTGAATCTGCATCCACGGTAAGCTCATCTACCTTACCTAACATTCTGTTTACTTCAGATTGTCTTAGCGGCACCGGATCTCCTCCTTTTGTTTCACCTAAAAAGCCAATAACGTTTGTAATTGACTTAATAATATGAGGGATTTCGCCACTCAAATTGGCTTGAATCATGATATAGCCAGGGAAATAAACTTTTTCTTTACTTATTTTTTTCCCGTTACGTATTTGTATAACTTTTTCAGTAGGCACCAAAACCTGATCCACGAAATCCTCGAGACCCAAGCGGGCGATTTCGTTTTCTATATAGGTTTTGATTTTGTTTTCTTGACCACTAACAGCCCTTACAACATACCACTTTTTATTTTCACTAGTCTCAGACATCCTCTCTTTATATTTTACTTAATCCAGCTGAAATAAGCTTCGATAACTTTACTAAAAACAGAGTCAACTCCCCAAATTGCCAAAGCAAATATAATTGAGAAAACAGCGACAACAATGGTTAAGCGTTGTGCTTCGGCCCATGGTGTCCATGTCACATTGTTTTTTAATTCACCAAATGATTCTGAAATATAATTTACAAATCCTGCCATTACAGTTGTATTAGTTTTTTTAAAATTGAGAGTATTTGCTACACTCTTTTAATTGGTTTCAAAACCACTTTTAAAAGTAAGTTTTAAACACTTGCACGGGTTGGGAGACTTACTTCGACTTCGCACCCATAAAGGTGCTCCGCTCAGCATAAACTTCTCGTCTCTTACGCCACTCTTTTACTCTATTTGCACGGGTTGGGAGACTCGAACTCACGACACCTGGTTTTGGAGACCAGTGCTCTACCAACTGAGCTAAACCCGTAAACACAATCAAGGCATCTTGACAAATCAAGACGCCTTAATTATTATTTAGACCATTATAATTATGCTAAAATTTCAGTAACCTGACCTGCACCTACAGTACGTCCACCTTCACGGATAGCGAAACGAAGACCTACGTTCATTGCAATTGGTTGTAATAAATCAACTGTAATAGTTAAGTTATCTCCAGGCATAACCATCTCAACACCTTCTGGCAACATAATGTTTCCAGTTACGTCAGTTGTACGTACGTAAAACTGTGGACGGTAGTTATTATGGAATGGAGTATGACGTCCACCTTCTTCTTTTTTCAAGATATAAACCTCAGCTTTAAATTTAGCGTGTGGTTTTACTGAACCTGGCTTAACGATAACCATACCTCTAGTGATCTGAGTTTTGTCAATACCTCTTAATAAGATACCAGCGTTATCTCCAGCTTCACCTCTATCAAGGATTTGACGGAACATTTCAATACCAGTAATAGTAGAGGTTAATTTCTCAGCTCCCATACCGATGATTTCAACTGGATCTCCAGTTTTAGCAATACCAGTTTCGATACGACCTGTAGCAACAGTTCCACGACCAGTAATAGAGAAAACATCTTCAATAGGCATTAAGAAAGGCTTCTCAATATCACGAACTGGCTCTTCAATCCATTTATCAACTTCTTCCATTAATTTAAGAAGTGCATCAACCCATTTTTGCTCACCGTTAAGTGCGCCTAAAGCGGATCCTTGAACAACAGGTCCATTATCACCATCGTAATCGTAGAATGATAATAAATCTCTGATTTCCATTTCAACTAGTTCTAATAACTCTTCGTCATCAACTAAGTCAACTTTATTCATGAAAACAACAATTCTAGGAATACCTACTTGGCGACCTAAAAGGATGTGTTCACGTGTTTGTGGCATAGGACCATCTGTTGCAGCAACAACCAAGATAGCTCCGTCCATTTGAGCAGCACCAGTAACCATGTTCTTTACGTAATCCGCGTGACCTGGACAGTCAACGTGAGCGTAGTGACGATTTGCTGTTGCATATTCAACGTGTGATGTATTAATTGTAATACCTCTTTCTTTTTCCTCTGGAGCGTTATCAATTTGATCAAATGATCTTGCTTCTGAAAAACCTGCATCAGCTAATACTTTAGTAATAGCTGCTGTCGTAGTTGTTTTACCGTGATCCACGTGTCCAATAGTACCTATGTTAAGGTGTGGTTTTGAACGATCGAAAGTTGCCTTTGCCATGTTTAATTTATTTTAATCTTAATTTATATTAGTGTTCAAAAATTTAATTTTGCTTATTTGAAAAGAGCCAATGACGAGAATTGAACTCGTGACCTCTTCCTTACCAAGGAAACGCTCTACCCCTGAGCTACACCGGCGATTGAGTTTGGTGGTTTCAGGTTCCTGATTTCAAGTTCAAAAAGCTGTAACAAGAAACTTGAAACTTACTGAGAATAGCAAACCACATATGTTATTATGAGAAGACCTATTCTTTAAGTAGTGCTCACACATTTCTGTATGATGACATTCTACTTTAGAGCGGGAGACCGGGTTCGAACCGGCGACATTCAGCTTGGAAGGCTGACGCTCTACCAACTGAGCTACTCCCGCAATTTCATGAAACTTCAATGTAATGAAATCTCAATTTCCAATATTTAATGAACTTTTTTTTGGACTACCTCCCGTTGGTCGGTGATCCGTAAGGGTGCCCCTTACTTAATCTTTCAAAACACTACTTTACAAAAGCAAGCTTTTGACGACAGCTTATTTAAAATCTTTGTGGGGAGAGCAGGATTCGAACCTGCGAAGACGTAGTCAGCAGATTTACAGTCTGCCCTCGTTGGCCGCTTGAGTATCTCCCCAATTATTCATTATTTTCCAAAAGAACGTTTTCCTGATCGCTCAGTGTTTTTTTATTGAAGGAACCGAATCTCAAAACTTATTCAGTTTTTGAGCCGATAGAGGGACTCGAACCCACGACCTGCTGATTACAAATCAGCTGCTCTAGCCAGCTGAGCTACATCGGCTTTTTACGTTCTGTTCCTTCAGTAAAAAAGCCCGCTATTTCTAACGGACTGCAAATGTATGTAAATATTTAATTATTCAAAACATTTTTTGAGAAAATTTTATCAAAATTGTGATCTTAATTTCTCTTTTCTCTTTTTTAGCTGTCTTTCGAGGGATGAAATGGCCATATCTGCGCCCTCTTCAAACGTTTTACATTGCTTCTTCACCACGAAACTATCGCCTGGAACGTTGACTCTGGCTTCAAAAATCTTATTTTCCTTATCACTTGTGTTTTCAACTTTAAGATAAACATCAGTTTGAATGACTTTGTCATAAAATAAATCGAGTTTATCCATTCTTTTTTGAATAAAGTCGATTAATTTTTTGTCTGCAGTAAAATTAACGGATTGTGTGATTACTTTCATCTGTTTGGGTTTTTAAAATTAATGGCATAAAATCGGAACTAATTCATTCATGCTTTCATTTGGTTATACACTAGTTATTGTTTTTACTTCTTGGATGCGCGTGAGCATATACTTTTTTTAATTCAGCTATACTATTATGCGTATAAATTTGGGTTGCTGCTAAACTTGAATGTCCCAACAATTCTTTAACCGCATTTAAATCAGCTCCTTGATTAAGCAAATGGGTTGCAAAGGAGTGCCTCAATATATGCGGACTCTTTTTTACCTTATAAGAAGCCTGACTAAAATACTCATTTATAATTCTGTAAACAAGAGTTTCATATACTTTTAACCCTCTTTTAGTTAAAAATAAATATTCGTCGTCTGTAATGATTTCCAATTCATTTCTCAGCTGCATATAATTGTGAGCAGTCGTCACTACACTATCAATTAACGGAACAAAACGTTCTTTATTACGCTTCCCAAGAACCTTTAAAGTTTTATTGCCTAAATCCAAATCCTTGAGTTTAATTTGGATCAGTTCAATACGCCGGATGCCCGTGGCATAAAAAAGTTCCACAATAAGACGGTTTCTGACGCCCTCAAAATCGCTTTCCTTTGCTAAGATGTCGATAACCTCTTCCATTTCCTTTGGTGAAAATGGGATTTGGACTTTCTTATCTGTTTTTAAGGCTTTGTGTTTCGATAATGGATTGGCTTGAATGGTTTCCGTTTTGATCAAAAACTTAAAATAAGAGTTCAAAGCCGAAATCTTACGATTGATACTTCTGTTAGAGATTTTTTGCTCCACCAAAAACACAATCCAACTTCTAATTTGAGGATAATTTACATTTTGGATGGAATCAACGTCATATTCTCGATTGACAAATTCAGAATAACTCTCCAAATCTGTAAGATAAGCCTTGACGGTAAGTGCGGAATAATTTTTCTCGTGGAGTAAATACTCGGAAAAGGGCAAGAATTGTGATTTCACGGTAGACATTGAAAGAACCCATTAGTAGTTTTGGTTCATTAAATATAGGACAAAAAAAATTCCTGCTAGTGCAGGAATCTCTTTTATTTGATTTCGAAATTACAATTATATGTTTTCTCGATCTCTTAGATGTTGAATGTATTGGGCTTTCTGGTTCGCAGCTCTATTCAGAACTGAAGGCTTATCAAATTGCTTGCGAGCTTGCAATTGACGCTTCGTACCAGTTTTATCAAACTTACGTTTGTAACGCTTTAACGCTCTATCTATATTTTCTCCTTCTTTAATTGGTATTATTAACATAGTGTCTTAACCTCCTCTCTTTTAGAATTTCAGGCTGCAAATATAAAAAGTAAATTATAATCTGCAATCAAAAATTTAAAATAACTCATTTTTTATTTATTAATCACGCGTCACCATGTTTTTAGGATAGTGCCAACAACATTATATTAAAATTTTAATCCTTATAAAGTGAGGATCGCTTGGTCAAATCCTGAATAAGCTTTTGATCCTCCTCGCTTTCCAAAAGTGTGTTGTAATTTCTCCAAAACTCCTTGTTATATGGCTTTACCGCAAAAATATCAGCATCCCATGGCTTTTTAAGTGCCATTTCAATCGTTTCCGGATCATGAATGATTTCAGTAAATAACAATTCCTGAACCGTATAGTAAAAGCGTTCGTCGGTAGACTCTTGGTCATTTACCTCTCCAGGTTTGGTTGGTTTATACCCGACATTGACCAACTTTGGCGTTTCATAATAAATGTAATTAGGATACATTTTATCCTGATACTCTCTAAAGGTCATGATCAACTTATGATTGATTTGAGTATCAAAAAGTGTTTTGCTCCTACTCTTTTGAGCATTGGAAGCGGCGACCAAATTATATTCCAACTTCTTTATCGCGTAATTATCGTAATAGATGTACAACCATCCTTTAGGATGATAGCCATCATTAAAAATCCCTTTTGTTTCAAGATTTACAAATTGATGACTTTCCGAAATTTCGATTTTGTATAGCTTTCTATCATTGTCAACCAGAATAGTATCTAATCTAAATTGATGCTTGTCCAAAATATCTTCGCCAAACAAAGCCCGCGTGATATTGGTGTTTCTTAAGATATTCAATTTGCTTTCGAACAAGTTTTGCAATCCATTGATTCTGGTATCGTTCCATTTAATGGCCTTTACCAAGTTAGCTGTTTTGATCGTATCTCTTCTTAAGTTTCTGGCATGCAGGTTGCCTCTATTCGCTTTTTCCTTAAGATAGGCGGTATACGTAAGTAAGCTATCCACATCGCGTAAATCATAACTTTTTCTTACTTGATCTACATTAATCTTGAGATTGGAGGCTGCCGAAGACATATAACTGGAGTCATAAACCGTTATGGCACTTTCTACAAGCCATTTAAATTCACGTCGGTTGCGTTCCTTATGACGTAAAAAACCCTTTTGCAGATAAGGCATATCGGGCATATTTGCAGATAATTTCTCAAGGGCTTTCATCACAATGTCATTCCCTGTTTTTGGTCGGATTTCAGCAACAAGTAGAATTTCATCCAAAGAAGCGATATCTTCATCTAAATAAATCTCCTGAGTATTATCGAACTCGCTTACTAAGGTTTTGAAACTTTTATAACCAATGGATGAAATGACCAAAGTGTCACTTTGGAATTGCATAGGAACTAGTAGCACAAATTTACCGTCCGCATTGCTAACGGTTCCGATAGTTGTGTTTTGGACGTAAATGCTAGCGCTTTCGATAGGCATCATGGTACCAAAATCAGAAATTTTATTTTTGATTTCCTTTTGGGAAAAGGCCGAAAAACAAAAAAAGAAAATTGATAACGTCAGTAAATATTTGAAATAATTGACTCTCATGTTATAGGTATGTAGATTGGTTAATATGTGATCTCGTATAAAAACACCTGTGCATTAAAGAGGGAAGTTGAGCCAGTGGCTCTATACACGGGTGGAAAAAGTGTTTTAATTGTAATAATATTGATCTACTAAAGCTCAACCTCTACAAATTCATTCAAATCAATCAGAGCTTTTAGCCTATCATTTTAGCTAAAACGGCTAAAATTTTAGTTAATATAATGATTTCAAACAAATTTGTGCATATTTTATAATTTGCTTTATTAATCATCATTTCAGCAAAATTAGAATGAATTTTTGCCAAAATGATGATTCAATAGTGTTAGGCTGCCAGTTTGCAATCTTTCTTCGCAATCACCATTTTAGCGATAATTAGGTTGAATGTTCACCAAAATAGTGACTAAGAATATTACTCAGCTGCTTTATAGTCTTTTTTATCTATCACTATTTTAGCGATAATTAGGTTGAATGTTCGCTAAAATAGTGACTAAGAATATTACTCAGCTGCTTTATAGTCTTTTTTATCTATCACTATTTTAGCAATAATTAGGTTGAATGTTCGCCAAAATAGTGACTAAGAATATTACTCAGCTGCTTTATAGTCTTTTTTATCTATCACTATTTTAGCGATAATTTAGGCTGAATGTTCGCCAAAATAGTGACTAAGAATATTACTCAGCTGCTTTATAGTCTTTTTTATCTATCACTATTTTAGCGATAATTTCTCTCAAAATTTCAGAAGTGCCCCCTCCTATTGGTCCAAGTCTGCTATCACGAAGCATACGTGCCAGTGGATAATCTTCCATATAGCCATATCCACCCAAAAACTGAAGACAGCCATAAATGACTTCATCAGCCATTTTGGTAGAATGCAATTTCGACATGGTGGCTTCCTTAACCACATATTCTCCTCTATTTAAGCGATAGGCTACAGAATAATTGAATTCTTTAGAAATTTCCATATCCGTATAAAAATCGGCTACCTTATGACGCAAGGCTTGAAACTTATCAATGGTTTTGCCAAAAGCAGTGCGCTCTGACATGTATTGAATCGCATATTCTAAGGCATGTTCGGCTCTTGCATGCGCATTAATACCCATGATCAAACGCTCTAAAGCAAAATGCTGCATGATGTATGGAAACCCTTTACCTTCTTCGCCCATCAACTGATCGGCTGGAATGGTCACATTATTAAAAGCGATTTCTCCAGTATCTGACGCTCTCCATCCTAACTTATCAAGTTTGGTCGCCGAAATTCCTGGGGTATTCCTATCGATTACAAAAATACTCATCCCATGATGTCCTGCTTCAGGATCGGTTTTAGCGGCAACCACCAAATAGTCGCTATAAATACCATTGGTAATAAATGTTTTGGAGCCATTAATAACATAAGTATCACCTACTTTTTCAGCTGTGGTGCGCATTCCTGCAACATCACTTCCAGCGAATGGTTCGGTAATGCACAGGCAACCAATTTTATCGCCAGCAATGCTTGGTGTCAAATATTTTTCTTTGATTTCATGACTGCCTTCTATGTTAAGATGGGTCATGGCCAAATAAGCATGCGCCCACATCGCAGCTGCAAAGCCGCCTGAGTTTATTTTTTGTAACTCTTCAAGAAAAATTACGGTGTAAAATAAATCTAAGTTTAGGCCACCATAAGCTTCAGGGTAATTGATTCCAAAAAAGCCCATGTCCCCAAACTTTTTCCAAATAAAGCGGTCAATCGTTCCCGTCTTTTCCCATTTATCAATGTGAGGGACGACTTCTTTTTTCAAAAAATCCTGTAAACTTTGTCTAAAAAGTTGATGTTCTTCGGTGAAGTACATGCTATTCATATGCTTTCTTTTTCATTTAATTGAGGGTCAAATATAACTTAATTATATCAAATTTTTGGACGGGGAAGTTTTTAACTTTCAATAACTCATCAAATGATTTATAGCCATCTCTCAATGTTCTTTGCTCAATAATATAGTGCGCTATTTCATAATCAATATACTGAACTGTGACCAATTGGTCTTTTGTAGCCGTATTGAGATTGATCTTTTCAATTGCTCTTGGGGTTTTAACTGCAAAGTCATTTTTGACACGTTCGATGACTTCTGGTGACAATCCATAAATGTCCTGAAGTTGGATTTCTGAAATAAAACCGCCTTTAAACTTATTACGATATTTGATGATGTTGTCGGAGAGCTTTTCGCCAATGCCATTTACTTTCTGTAAATCTTGAGCTGTGGCCGTATTCAAATCTATTTTTTGATCGTTGGTTTTTGCTCGAAATGAGTTTTGACTTGGATTTTTAGAATAATCAACCCAATTGCTTTTTGGCTTGGAATTCGTAACCCACTCTGGAAAGTTGAATAATGGCGCTAATGCATCCAATAAGGAATCTGAAACCTTGGTAACTTCCTGAAACTGTTTTGCAGAATTGATCCATTGATCTTTTTCTCTAAATTCCAACAATCGGTCAATTTCATCGGTGGACATTCCGAGCGTGTAGCCTTTAAAATCTGTAATATAATTGGGATTGAAAGGATAGACTTTCGGTTTATTTTTATCTGCATCTTCCCTTTTTAATGAATCGACTTGTTGTCTGAATTTTTGCAAGGCTTTTGCATCTGCCTGTAGTTCTTCCGAAGAAAAATCAACGAAAGCGTAAATGCATTGAAAGACAACGATGAGCATAGCCAATAAAAAAACCCCATTCCGTTGACTGTTAGAAAACCTGAAATGGGATTTAAATGACATAATATATTTATTTATTTATTTATGTGTCTCCTGCTTTTTGTAAAGCAGATTGGCTTTTAATTTTTTAACATAAGCATCTAAATCAACCTTGACTTCTGTTGACATAATGTACAATCCTATAATATTAGGGAAAGCCATCGCCAAAATCATCATATCTGAGAAATCGAGAACAGCTCCTAAACTTACAGAGGCACCAATAACCACAAAAACCAAGAATAACATTTTATAGGCGAATTCCACCTTTTTACTTTTTCCGAATAAGTAAGTCCAAGCTCTCATTCCATAATAGGACCATGAAATCATTGTCGAAAATGCAAATAAAAATACCGCCAATGCCAAAACATATGGGAACCAAGAAATTTGACTTCCAAAGGCATCAGAGGTTAATTGTGCACCTGCCATACCTTCTACTTCATGCATTCCTGTAAAAATCAACACCAATGCAGTCAATGTACAAACTACAACCGTGTCAATAAACGGTTCCAACAAGGCCACAAAACCTTCTGATGGTGGATTATTGGTTTTTGCTGTACTATGTGCTATTGCTGCCGAACCAACACCGGCCTCATTTGAGAATGCTGCCCGCTGAAAACCTACTACCAAAACACCTATTACGCCACCTTTTAATGCCGACGGACTAAAAGCACCATCAAAAATAGCGGTAAACGCAGGACCAATATTTTGGATGTTCATAATAATAACGGTTAAAGACGCAACAATGTAAATAGAGGCCATAACCGGAACTACTTTTCCTGTTACTCTCGCTATACTACTGATGCCTCCAATGATTACTACACCCACTAAAACGGCTGTAACAATACCAAACCAAAAACCGTTACCAACCATAAATGGAAATTGACCGGCCAACTGCTCAAAAGATTGGTTGGCTTGGAACATATTTCCTCCGCCAAAAGAGGCACCAACACCTAACACTGCAAATACACCAGCTAAAACTTTACCAAAGCCCTTCATATTACGCTTTTCGAGTCCGTAACGTAAATAATTCATTGGACCACCAAATACACGACCATCAGGTAAAATATCTCTATACTTCACACCCAAGGTACATTCCACAAACTTTGTTGACATTCCTAACAATCCACATACAATCATCCAGAATGTTGCACCTGCACCACCCAAAGATACCGCAACAGCAACCCCAGCAATGTTGCCCAAACCAACAGTACCTGAAACCGCTGTAGCTAAGGCCTGAAAATGGGTTACTTGACCTGGAGCATCAGGATCATCATATTTGCCACGAGCCAAATCGAGCGCATGTCTAAATCCTTTGAAATTGATAAAGCCCATTCTTATAGTAAAAAACACAGCTCCTAACACTAACCAAATCACAATAAAGGGAATCGGTTTGGTCAGAGGATCTCCGTTAGGGTGGGTTAAAACTAAGGGTTTATCATAAATTACTTGAGCGAAATTGTGCGCCCCTTCCTCAATGACGTGCTTTTTATTATCAGAATTATAAATGGTTTTTCCTTCGGCAAGAAGATGCTTCAGCTTCCCTCTTACATCTGAGTTTACTGTAATCTCTTTTCCGTCTTTATCCGTTATGATAGCGATGGCATCATTTTTGGCAATTTCAGCACCTTCCGGTTTCAGCCATTGCTTAAGCACATACTTATTTTCTATGCCACTAATCCAATCTGGAACACCAATTAGCTTAAGATCAGCATATACAACCGGATCATAAATACCTACAGCGGCAAATGGATCCCAAAACAAAACGCCGCCTAAAGCAGCAACTGCAGGGGTCATTATCCCGTTAAAAATTTCGGTAATGGCTTGGCTTTTTACTGTATAGACTGCCGTTTTACTATCTCCAACAGCATCAGTAACAATCACAGTATATGGCACTCCTTCGGTCAGACCTGTCGCTTCACTCGAGTTTAAAGGTGTACTATGATTGCTCCACCTGAAAGTGTAAGGAGGAACACCTCCTGTTACAGTTACACTAATAACCCCGTCATTAATATTAGTAGAAGGGTTTAATACTTCTCCTTTAATGTTAAAATCTTGGGCAAAAATCAAAACTGGTAATAGTGTACTAAATAGAGCAAGAAGATAGTTCTTCATAAGTAAATTTTATGTGGTTAGTTATAATTGTTTAAAAAACACCACAAGATGCTAAAAATAATTGATTTTATAAAAATTTGCCCGTTAAAAAGAAAATTAGGCGAATCAATATTTTATAGTGCCTTTAATTTACAAGATTTTAAGGATACCTAAACAGAATCCTTGAACCTCTTTAAACTCGATTTTCATTATCTGATAGGTTTTTTTATGAAGTAGATAAACTCTTAATGGTATAAAAGAAGGTATGCGTTACAAATCGAAAACAGAAGAACGTTTCGTGTAAATTAAATCTTTGATTCGCATCCAAAATGCAATAAATAAATACAAAGCAAACCCAAAACCAAGGGTCACAAAGGTAAGGTACAAAAACGTGGTACGGACTACTTTGGCTCTAATGCCCAATCTGTCTGCAATACGTTGACAAACGTAGTACCCGCGTTTTTGAAAATATAATAAAGCTCTATAAAAAATGTTCATGCTGCAAGTTACTATTTTTTTAGTATTTGTAGTGTATAGATTCTATTTGACTAAGAGCGAATTTCCAATGGCACAGCTCATACATCGGTTCTTGTCACAATACTCTGTTTTTAACTGAATCAAGGCTTGAGATGTTAGAGATGAGTTTGACATAGGCCTTAGATTATTAAAGGCTGTAATAATTCCATTTTGTTCAGATGCAATTTTTTGTGCCATCAAAAGACTGGATTCTGCAGCGTTTCCACCTTGATTTTGCTGATAACAAAATCTTAGCGGAAGAATGGTATTGATCAACAACAAATCAACGAAACTCTTAGTCAGCGATTTTTTCGACGACTGCGATAACTTTTCAAAGGTAAAATGGGTATTCCAATACTCAGAGGTTGTGACGTGGAATAGTTCATATAAAGGTTCAATTGTTTCTGCATTCATAATCTTTGCAAACAAACTGTGATGCTGATGGTAAAGCATTGCTAATTGAGACAGCCTAATGGTCGGAAAATTTGGTGGTCTTAATCTAAAAAACTGAAGTGGTAAAACTTGATCATTGGACAGCTTAAATTTCTGTTTTAAAAATTGATACTCTTTAACCAAATTCAAATAATAGGCATTTTCAATATTTATTTCCAACAATCCAAATTGTCCAAAAAACAAAGCTTCTAATTGTAAAGGTTGTGATTGCATTTTCCGGACTATTGAAAAATCAAAAGAATTAGCCATACTAAAAAACGCATCGCCATTTACTTTTAGACCAAAATTTTTCGCCAAAAGCTTAAATAAAACACCTTCCCAATCGTTTTTTGAAGACTTTAATAAGATTTTGATGGCTCTCGATTTTCGTTCGAGACGTTCAATATACAAACGCTCTAGCCAATTGGACATCAAAAAATCATCGACTTCGGCAATATCATTTTCGCAATTGATCCATTTGGAAGGCGTCATCAACAACTTTTGATAGTTATGGAGAACATTTTTATGGATTAAATCATTTAATTGTAAAGTGGGAATTTTGGAATTGTCTTTTCTAAAAATATCCGTGTCATGTTCATAGACCACATGAAGGATGACATTGTCATAGGCCGCATCTAATTCATGATTATGGACATACCAATCGCTCGATTTAATGTGGATCTCCACATTACCTGCCCATAATTGATCATCTATTTTAAGTTGTGCATTGAAAAAATCTGGACCTCCATTTAAATTATACTGTCCATTATTGAGCAAAGCGATGGCCTCACCCGTTGTCGTTTTTAAATGAGCGGTGTCAAACTTCTTAAATTGCCAAACGTAATGTAGAAAGTTCTCTTGCATATCATTAAAATTAGCATAATAATGAATTGCTTTTACACGTGTCTAAAGATAATTTCGAAATGGAGGCATTAACTGAATTACAGCAACAGACTATTGTTCAATACTTTCTGCAGAAAAAGCTTCAAGTTGACCATCAGAAACTGTAACGGTAATTTGAATGGGATTGCAACACACCTCGCAGTCTTCGACATAACTTTGGTGCGGAACAGAATAATCAATGAGCATTGAAATCTCTTCCCAACAATAGGGACATTGAAAAAAATGTTCTTCCATAATGGTTTTAACTTATATGTTCAAGTTCTTCCTGAATGGTTTCCCACTCTGCCATTAACTTAGTCAATTTCTTCTTTTTGGTTTCATAATGGTCAAAAAACTTTGGATCAGCAACGGTTTTATCGTAATCTGCTGCCAGATTCACATCCATCGCTTTGATGTCCTTTTCATGTTGGCTTATTTTAGCCTCAACATTGCTCAACCTGTTATTTAATGACTTTTGTTTTTTCTGATCTTCGTAGGATTGCTTATTGGTTTCTTTGGGCTCTTCTTTGATGACATCACGTTTTTCAACTTCACGTAAATTCTCAACGTTACGTTGTTCCAAATAAAAATCGATGTCGCCTAGATACTCCTTGATTTTTTGATCTTTAAACTCATAAACGCTTTTGGTCAAGCCTTGAAGGAAATCCCTATCGTGCGATACTAAAATTAAGGTGCCTTCAAATTTCTTTAACGCTTCTTTCAAGACATTTTTAGATTTAATGTCCAAGTGGTTGGTAGGCTCATCCATGACAAGCACATTCAAAGGTTGCAATAATAATTTAGCTAAAGCCAAACGGTTACGTTCGCCTCCCGAAAGAACTCTTACGTATTTTTCAGCCTCTTCGCCTCTAAATAGAAAAGATCCTAAAATATCACGCACCTTGCTTCTATTTTTTTCGTTGGCTGCATCAATCATGGTGTCAAGCACGGTTTTATTGCCATCCAAATATTCTGCCTGATTTTGAGCGAAATAACCAATTTGAACATTATGGCCAAGTTTCATCTGGCCTTCGTGCTTCAATTCACCTACAATGATTTTTGCCAAAGTAGATTTTCCTTGTCCGTTCTGACCTACAAAAGCAATTTTGCTTTCGCGTTCCACATTCAAATCAATATTTTTAAGAACTTGCAGGTCGCCATATTTTTTAGAAATATGATGGGCTTCAACCACGACTTTACCTGGAATTATAGATACTGGAAAATTCAGCGTCATGACACTGTTATCATCCTCATCCACCTCAATCCGATCCATACGATCCAACTTTTTGATAAGCGATTGTGCCATCGTCGCTTTAGATGCCTTCGCTCTAAATTTTTCAATCAGCTTTTCAGTTTGCTCAATCTGTTTTTGCTGGTTTTTTTGGGAAGCTAATTGTTGCGTTTTAAGTTCATTACGAAGCACTAAATATTGTGAGTATGGTTTTTTATAATCGTAAATTCTACCAAGTGAGATTTCAATAGTGCGGTTGGTCACATTATCCAAGAACATCTTATCATGCGATACGATAACCACGGCTCCAATATAATTCTTCAAAAACCCTTCTAACCAAATGATGGACTCAATGTCCAAGTGGTTGGTAGGCTCATCCAAAAGCAGAATGTCATTATTTTGGAGTAATAATTTTGCAAGTTCAATACGCATACGCCATCCACCGGAAAACGTATCGGTCAACTTATCAAAATCTTCGCGCTTAAAACCTAAACCTTGGAGGATTTTTTCTGTTTCGCCTTGATAATTATAACCACCGATGATTTCATATTGGTGTTGAATATCACTCAAATCGACCATGAGTTGATGGTAAACCTCGCTTTCATAGTCTGTGCGTTCTACCAATTGATGATTAATAGCTTCTATTTTGGCCTCCAATTCCATAATTTCAGTGAATGCCTCATAAGCTTCTTCAAGTACGGTTCTGCCGATAACAAAATCAATATCTTGTTTTAGAAATCCAATACTTAAATTTTTGTCGGCTGCAATTTGGCCAGAATCTGGTTCCATTTCCTTAGAAAGGATTTTGAGCATGGTCGATTTACCAGCACCGTTTTTTCCGATAAGACCGATTCTATCGCCAGCACCAAGCCGGAAAGTAATATCTTCAAAAAGGTATTCGCCTTGAAAAGAAACAGAAAGATTATGTATGTTGAGCATTATTTGTAAGTATTTTTACAAAACATTGATTTTAAAAATCTTAATTTTGTTTTTTATTTGAAAATGCAAAAGTAATCAAAAACCATGATAAAAAAAGGAAGTAAATTGTATAGTATTTTAACTGGCACCTGTCCGAAGTGCAATGAGGAATCAATGTATATTAACCCAAACCCGTATGCGCTGATGGATACTCTGAAAATCGGCGAAAAATGTTCCCATTGTCAAACCAAATACCGTTTGGAACCCTCGTTCTTTTTTGGATCTATGTATGTTAGTTATGGCGTTGGTATTGCCTTTGCTGTGGCAGCATTCGTCATAAGCTATTACATTATCGGCTCCACCTTAACCACTGCATTCATTGCCATTACGGCCACCCTTGTTGTGTTTATGCCGATCATTATGCGGGGATCCAGAACTATTTGGATCAACTTATTTATTCACTACGATAAGGATTGGGCCAAAAAAGTCGAAAAATAGTTTACTGGCTTTTTTCAAAATTCACAATATTCTCAATCGAGGATTTAAATAATTTCCTAAGGCTGAAAGCGTTTGATATCTATTTCAGATTCCAAAGGAGATCCATTTTCTAAATGTTGGAATAATTGTTTAGCAACATACGGTCCGATCATTACCCCGCGAGTTCCCAAACCATTTAAAATGGCCATATTTTTGTGGTCTGGATGGGTTCCAACTAAAGGTCTTCTATCCTTAACCGTAGGCCGAATTCCAGCCACCTGATCCACGACTTCGTAAGGACAACTGATAAGCTCTTTTAGCTTCTCCTCCAATTCGATTTTTGCTTCTTTAGTAACCTTATTGGTTTTATCTTCCCAGTTATAAGTAGCGCCTAGCGAATAGTGATCATCCAATTCAGGAACCAAAAACACAGAGGATTTTAAAATAAAATCAATTTTCAGATCCGGAGCTTTGATGGTTAATACCTCGCCCTTGGCAACATTAAGTGGAAGATTTTTAAAGAATGGATTTTTAACCATGCCAAAGCCTTCAGCAAAAACAATGTACTTGGCCTTGATATTTTCATAGATGAGCGAGTCGTCATCAAATATTAGCGTCGCATGATCAAAAGTTTCAGTGCTATAACTGTTGATTGTTTTCAAAAACAGTTTGTAGTGTTTTAATAAAGCGGAAGTATCAATGCGGCCGGTTTCCAAAACTTTTCCAAAACCAAAAGGCGCATCAATAAATGCGTTATCATTTTTAATGACTTTTGGAGATAGAAAGTTTTCCAGCATAGGTTTGTCAGAAGCATTGAACCATTCGTTTTGTTCTTCTACAGAAGCAAACCGTCTATAAACAGGTAATTTATAATCGAGAGTTACTCCCAATAACTTCTCCAAGTGTTCATAAAACGCACTGGCCATATCCAATTGCTCCTTGGCTTTCCAAACGCCCGTAAATCGTTTTAAGATGACTGGATTGTACAAGCCTGCTGCAACTATGGATGATTGTTGAGAGTGATCATCAAACACTACAAAGGACTTGTCATGCGCTCTTAGCTCTTCGCAAAAAGAGATACCGGCCAATCCACAACCTACAATGATATAATCAACTTCTTTCATGGTTACAAAAATACTCTTCTTTCTTGAAATTATTTTAATACGTTCTCACAATATTCCAAATCACTATTCTCCGGAAAAGAATTAAGACCGCTCCGCTGATAGAACCAAGAACAAAGACTAAACACGTAATTAATTGAAAATATGGGCTGTGAAATTCATAATTAGAATGGATTAAGATGTTTTAGAAATAGTTTTCAAAAACCGAGAAATGAAGGAGATTGAGGATCAGAAACGTTGAAAGAACTTTATTGATCACTATTCTTAGAAGACCAAGGCAACTTTAATCGGACAACAATGATTCTAATGTAAAAAAGTATAAATAAAAAACGCCCACTTAAAAAGTGAGCGTTCCAATTATACTAATGAGCATTTACTAATATGCCCACATATCTTGTTCAAAATTACGAATCTTGTCTTTGATGCGATCAGACTCCATGAGTTGCATTAATGCATTTTCAGCGATGTATTCCTTAACTTCTCGATCTCCAAAAACGTTTTCCTCCTTATACATATAACCATTGAATCGTCTTGAATTCAATATATGGTCGTATGAAAAAGGCATCGCACTGTTTTGGTTGTTGAAAGCCTTGGCTTCGTGCAACACATTTCTTACTTCTGGATAGAACACCCAAAATAAGGCAATGGGTTCCTTGTTGGCTTCATTATCAGAATCAATAAAGTTAACGTCGGCAGCAGCAGGTGCAATTCCTAAAAGTCTGTATTTTAATTCACCTTGACGCTTGTCAAAATACCATAATCCTTTGATCAGGTAGGCACTGATGTCATACGATTGAATATCTCTTTTTATGATATATTCTGGCGATACAAACCCATCGGAGTTGTACTGTTGGTATCCAATATCTAAAGTATCAACTTTTGACATCGTAGCTTGAATATCCTTTAATTGACGTTTAACCGTAAAATAAGAGTCATCATAAACGTTTTCAATCTTCCCTTCTCTTACATTTTTCCATAATACGTCAAATAAAGAACGGCGATTGGCACCGATGTTATTGGTGTCAATAGGATAATATAAAGGAAAGTTTACGCGCTCATCAAGAACTACTTTTTCCCAGGTCATTTTTGAAAACATGATATCTCTATCATCAACATAACCGTATTCAAGCGGCCTGTCGTTATCCAAAGCTTTTTGGGCCTCAGATTTCACTCCAATTTCTTCGGGTGTCTTCGCATTGAGCAAGTTCGCTTGTCCGAAGGAACTTACGGCGAAGCCAATACTTAAAACGGTTAATAAACAATATTTCAATTTCATATTTTTAATTATTATTTGGGACATTACCTTCATTAGCATTTTCAAAGTTACAACTATACCAATAGTATATTAGTTTGATATTTCAATAAATACCGGTGACGCTGGAAGCAATTTGATGCTGGTATTTCCTTTGATCTGTGATTTGATTTCAAAAATCTGTACCGCATCACCTCTTGAAGCTTTGCGCAAGGCATTTTTTGCTTGGTCATTCATTTTGTTTCCGTTTACAGTAACCGTTGGTTGACCAGGAACTTTAATTTTAAATGACGTTACGCTGATATCTAAATCGAAATCGAAATCGAATAATTTAGCATCAACAGTAGCAATTTCTACGTTGGCTTTTGGCAAGCTCACGTTGTCAGGTTGACCCGCAATTGTACCAGATGGCTTCGGAATATCCTTGATTCTAAAAGTCGATCTGTCGCTAACTTTAGAACCGTCAGGCAATGTTCCTGTCACGTTAATAGTAACTTCTTTACCGGCACCTGGATTCATAGTGTATTTACCAGCGCCTGATCCTTTTACCAATCCTGGAGCAGAAGCATCTACATTATTATCAGAAACACCTGCAAAAGAAATGGTCATTGGGTTAGGTACACCACGGTATACCACATTCATCTTATCTGCTGAAATAGTAGCGGAGTTTGGTTTAGGAACTACAGCATATTTACTCACAATAGGAATATCAACAATTTCATTGCCTTCTTTAAACTGCAAAGTGCCTTTAATCTCTCTTTCACCAACAGCTCCTGCAGGGAAATCAAGCACAACTTGTCCAGCTTGGATATTCTCTAATTTATTACCGTTAATAACAACATTTTCAAAATTAAGAGTGTTGTCAAAACGACCTAGAACAACTTTTCCTTTAAAGTTCTCACCGCTAAAAAATGCAGTTTTCTCAGGAATTACAATTGCTGAATAATTTCTCATAGACAATTGCTTTACCTGCTCACCGGCCAACATGGACGATAATACTTCAGATTCTATCGTTTTAACGTCCGCTTGCATTTGTGTAAGCTTGGTTAATGAAGCTACCATTGGGAAGCCTTCAAAGTGATAGGTTAACCATCCTTTAGTGATACCTTCAGATGTTTTCACATCATCAGTTGCAAATTTCTTAATAATATCAGCTTGAATGTCTTGATTGCCTTCGCCCAACACTTGGATAACACCTTCTCTATAAGTCTTGATTTTATTTATAAACTCCTGACCTTCTTTAGACATATTATCACCGACGAACAATTTTTCATCTAAATGATCAGTTCTGTCCATCTCCTCATATTTAGTAGGATCTTTAACTGATTTCAGCATTCCAGTTTTAAGACCTTCTAAATAGGTATTAAATTCGTTTGATAATTTATCAATCTGATCCGCCTTAGCTTTTATTGGTTGGTATTTAGCTGGTTGCTCTTCAACCTTATCTGCTAAACCTTGCATGAATGCCGCATTCCGAACCGTTGCCGATGCATTAGAATCACTGATTCTTTCGTTCATTAACCCAAATGCAGAAAGCACTTCTTTCGACATATTAAGTGCCATCATTGCGATAAACACCAAATACATCAGGTTAATCATTTTTTGTCTTGGGGACAATTTTCCTCCTGCCATTTCTAATTAGTTTTAGTGGTTGATTTGTATAATTCTACTAATTAGTTGTTTCTGTTCATTGCAGAAAGCATGCCTCCATAAACACCATTTAATGATGATAAATTAGACGCTAAAGATTTCATCTGGTCTTTAAGTTTCGTTGCATTTTCAACAGCTTCTTCGTTGATTGCAGCCTGACGACTTGCAGATTCCATCTGAACTTTATAAAGACTGTTCAATGATTCCATTTGTGCCGCAGCCAATGACATTTCTTCACCGTACTTTCTAGTCGCAGCCATTGAATCTACCGTTGGGCTAATTCCTTTAGCAGCACCTTCAAAGTTTTTAATACTGTTGCCTAAACTAGCCATTAATTCGCCATCAATTTTTGCATCTTTAAGTAATGCATCCAATTTTTTAGATAAAAGTCCTTCTGCGTCTTTAGGTTGCTCTATTTTTTTATTTAATGATGGTCCACCTGCTAATTCGGGATATACTAATGACCAATCCAAATCATCGTCAATAGGTTCAAATGCCGATACCGCGAATACTGCTGCCTCTGTAATTAAACCGATGATTAACATTTGATTTCCATAAGGCCAGTGCATAATTTTAAATAATGCACCTAAGATTACTACTGCCGCACCTAGGCCATAAGTCATAATCATAATTCTTTTTCTTGCTCTTGATTGTGCCATAATTTTGTTTTTTAATTAAGTTAAAATACTTAGTAGATTAATATTTAGTTTTGGTTGTTAAGGTTCTTAATTTTTGTTAGTTGCTGCATTTGCAGTAATATCTGTTCCCATATAATCCTGTACAGTTCTAAAGCCAATATAGCTTCGTGCGGAATCAGCATATTCATAATCTCTAGAGCTTACCTGTAGGAAATACGCAACGTCTTTCCATGAACCACCTCTTACAACTTTACGTTGGTTGTTAGGATCATTGACGTTAGGGTTGATCGTGGACATATATTCATAAGATGCCGGGTCATAAGATCCGTTTACCCATTCTGATACGTTACCAGCCATGTTATATAAATTGAAATCATTTGGCTCATAAGACTTTGCCTCAACAGTATATAATGCCATATCAGCTGCATAGTCACCACGCAATGGTTTAAAGTTTGCTAAGAAACAACCTCTATCATTTTTAGCATATGGACCACCCCATGGGAATGTTGCACCTTGAAGACCACCTCTGGCAGCATATTCCCACTCAGCTTCTGATGGTAATCGGAAAGAGTTTACGTTTTGAGCACCTTTACTTTTTTGGTAAGAGTTTTTATATAATGTTCTCCAGTTACAGAAAGCATTGGCTTGTTTCCAAGACACCCCAACAACAGGATATGCACCGTAAGCTTCGTGCCAAAAATAATCATTGTGCATTGGCTCATTATATGAATAAGCAAAATCTCTGATCCAGGCTGTTGTATCGGGATAAATTTGAACCTCCTCAGTTACCAAAACGTCTTTACGTTTTAAGTTTCTGTTTTTAGCTGCTTTTTGGATGTCCATATACGTATATTTATACTTAAATTTTGTAACATCCCAAGTACGTTGTCCATTGTAAGACTCCTCCATTGACAAGTACATAGTATCCATAACCTCAGCATAGTACTCATCCGGGTACTTACTCGTATCGTAAATTAACTTTACCTTTTTGTTTAATGGTCGCCCTTCAAAACCTGTTGGACCTAAACCACTATACGTATCATACATATACTTTTCATAAACGGTCATCTTTTCTGGATCGGCATCTCTAAACGCAAATTCTCCAATACCTCCATTTCCTGGGGTCTCACCGATTTCATCAGCCATGATTGCCAATTTAGTCCTAATGATAGAATCTCTGACCCAGTTAACAAACTGACGGTACTCACTATTAGTAATTTCAGTTTCGTCCATGTAAAAGGCTCTAACAGTTGCAGTTTTGGTTGGGGCATCGTGAATACCGGCCAAATCATCGTCAGATTTACCCATAATAAATGAACCCCCTGGAACTAAGGTCATTCCATATGGTTTTTCCGGATGCCATTTCTTTCCTTTAACTCCAACTAATTCTCCTCTGTCTCCAGAATTACAACTAGTCAATAGAGCTAAAACAGCGGTTAATAAAGCGAACTTCTTCATATTCATAAAAACTCGAGGTTAAATTATTTAGCAGTAAATTTTATGTTACCATTATTTGAGGGAGTAAACATATCTATATATTTTTAAAAAAACAATTTATTTCTTACTTTTTTTGCATTTCATCCTAAAAAGAGGTCGTTTCATCGATGAAAGAACCATTCCACAGGTAATTAAAAGCTATTTTTCTTGTAGGCCTTATACCATCTTTCAGGTATTTTCCCTTGTGTAGCTTCGATATAATCGTCATGCATGCATGGTAATAACGTATGCTTCTTTAATTTATTATTGACCTCTGGTAAAAAAGGAATTTCGATCCACCAACGCCCCGTTTTGATGCTTTTGTAAAAAATCAATTCATCCTCGTCTATTAAAACGTTAAATTTCTGATAGTTGACATCATCATTTAACGGATCTTCTTTAATGCGACAGTTAACCCCTTCAACAAAATACCATAACATTTGTGCTACAAGCATTGCGGTGCCGTGATCATCCTGTGAATGCTGGTATTCATAAATACCAAAAGAGGACACCTTATTACTGATCCCTGCATATCTTGCGATGGCACAAATTTCTTTTCCATCCAAGCCATTTGGCGAATACCGTTGTTCAGTAGAGACCTCCGACGCCTTCACTGCTTTTAAATCTACACTCACAATATGGGCATCTCGCATTACGGGCTCTACGACATTGATGGATTTTGATATTTCGCCCAAACGATAAGCTTCAAAATAGAGCTTCTCCATTAAATCTATTTCTTCTTGCGAATTGAAATAGGTTTGGTAGCCAATGGTAGAATAATTAAACAGATTATAAGGCTGTTCTAAAATGATTTTCCCCAAATAACTATTGTTTTTCATGGGCAACGAGGAATCTCCCAAATCAAAATTACAATCCACACTTACAATGTTGACCATTGGTAAAACACTATCGTAAGCTCTATAATTAGGATAGGTCAAATCCTGACTTCCTCCTAATATGATAGGAATGATTTGTTTTTCGAGCAAGACGGCAATCGTTGTCCGCAATGCAAAATAAGTATCCTCCACGCTATCGCCTTGACGGATATCGCCCAAATCGGCCATGGCGGTGTGCCAATTCCCAGGAAACAAACCGTAAAACACCTTTCTTATATGCTCCAACCGCACCTCAGATCCACTATAATTAACATCATTCCTGTTTTCAAGAACACCGATAATGGCAATCTTTACACCCTCAAGATCTGGAAGTCCGTCTGCCTCAGAATGAATCCTCATTTTTGTTCCCAGGGCTTGTGGTGACAAAAACTCATTGTCAGACAATACTTCATCAGAAACAGGCGTCAAAAAATTAAAGGTCATGGCTTACTTCTTTTTTGTAGTTGTTGTTTTTTTGACAGCTTTAGCAGGCGTTTTCTTTGCAGTTTTAGCAGGTGCTTTCTTTGCGGCGGCTTTCTTTTTTGGTGTTTTTTCTTCAATCATCGCTTTGGCACTTTCCAAAGTCAATTTAGAAACATCAACCGTTTTAGCCAATTCAACCTTTATTTTTCCTTTAATGATATTATGCCTTCCCCAACGTGCCTTTTCCACACGAATTCCTTCATCTTCCCAATTGTGGATGACCTTATCTATTTCCTTTTGAATTTTATCTTCAATCAATTCTACAATATCACTGTCAGATAAATTATCCCAATCATATTTTTTATTGACGTTAATAAACATATCGTTCCATTTAATGAAAGGACCAAAACGCCCTTTACCTTTTTGAACAGGTAAATCGTTATACATATATATAGGAGCGTCTGCTTGTTCTTTCTCTTTAATTAAATCGATAGCGACATCAAGCTCCACATTTAAGGCTTCCATTCCCTTCGGAAGAGACACAAACTTGTCGCCATATTTTACATAAGGTCCAAAACGCCCATTATTAACCTCGACGGTTTCGTCATTATACGTCCCCAATGTTTTTGGAAGCTGGAAAAGATCCATGGCTTCTTCATAGGTGATGTTAGCTAATTGTTGGTCTGGAGATAAACTCGCGAACAAAGGTTTTTCTTCTTCATCAACCGTTCCGATTTGCACCATGGGACCGAACTTGCCCAAACGCACACTTACTTGTCGTCCGGTTTTTGGGTCTGTACCTAAAATACGTTCGCCCGATTCACGCTCAGCATTTTCTTGAACATCTATAACCTGTGGATGAAAGTCTTTGTAAAAGTCCTTCATCATTTTAGTCCAATCTTCATTTCCTTCTGCTATTTCGTCAAAATCGGCCTCCATCTTTGCGGTAAAGTTGTAATCCAGAATTTTCTCAAAATGGTTGACCAAAAAATCGGTCACAATTGTCCCAATATCTGTGGGTACTAATTTCCCTTTATCTGATCCTACTTTTTCAGTGAGTTCGTTATCTTTTACCTTCCCACCTTTTAAGGTCAATTGTGTATAATTTCGTTCTACACCTTCAATAGATCCTTTTTCAACATAGTTTCTATTTTGAATGGTTGAAATCGTTGGTGCATATGTCGATGGTCGACCAATACCCAATTCTTCCAACTGCTTTACCAAAGAAGCTTCCGTATAGCGATAAGGAGGTCTTGTATAACGCTCCGTGGCCGTGATGTATGAATTAACCAAAGTTTCATTGGTTTTCATGGCTGGCAACATACCGTCCTGTTCAGAATCTTCATCATCAGTTCCTTCTAAATAGACTTTTAAAAACCCATCAAAAGTGATGACTTCGCCATTGGCCGTGAACAATTCTTTATGTGTGGAAGCACTAATTTTCACGTTGGTACGCTCCAGTTCAGCTTCACTCATTTGTGAAGCAATGGCACGTTTCCAAATTAAATCATATAATCTGGCCTGATCTCTATCAATGTCAACAGAGTGCACAGAAAAATCAGTTGGCCTGATGGCCTCATGCGCTTCTTGAGCACCTTTTGATTTACCTTTATAATTGCGTGGTTTACTATATTTTGAACCGTATGCCTCATTAATCTCAGCTTGGGCACCATTACGTGCTTCATCAGATAAATTGACGCTATCTGTTCTCATATAAGTAATCAAACCCGCTTCATACAAACGTTGCGCCATCGTCATGGTTTTCGATACTGAAAAATAGAGCTTACGCGACGCCTCTTGCTGTAAAGTAGAGGTTGTAAATGGTGCTGCTGGAGATTTCTTAGCTGGTTTTTTATCTAAATCGGCAACTTTAAAAGCCGCTGCTGCATTAGATTCTAAAAATTTATACGCTTCTTCCTTGGTAGAAAAATTCTTTGGAAGTTTTGCCTTGAAACTCTGTCCTGCTTCATTGGAAAATTCAGCATCAATTCTATAAGAGGCTTCCGGCTGGAAGTCTTGTATTTCTCTTTCACGTTCTACAATAAGCCTCACAGAAACCGATTGCACACGCCCGGCTGAAAGTCCGCCTTTTACCTTACGCCATAACACTGGAGACAGCTCATAACCTACAATTCTATCCAACACTCGACGCGCTTGTTGTGCATCTACTAAATGGTAATCAATATCACGTGGATTTTCAATTGCTTTTAGAATAGCTGTTTTGGTAATTTCATGAAAAACAATACGTTTAGTTTTTGCTTTATCCAACTTTAAAGTCTCCGCCAAGTGCCATGCAATGGCCTCACCCTCGCGGTCCTCATCACTTGCTAGCCATACCATCTCGGCACCTTTCGCTAAGTCTTTAAGTTTTTTTACTACTGCTTTTTTATCTTTCGAAACTTCATATCTTGGTTTAAAATCGCCTTCTACATCAACCCCCAATTCATTAGAAGGTAAATCGGCAATATGCCCAAAACTGGACTCTACCTTAAAATCCTTTCCTAAAAATTTTTCAATCGTTTTAGCCTTCGCAGGGGACTCGACAATAACTAAGTTCTTCGCCATATTACATTTTTTCTGGCTACAAATGTATGTGAAAAAATATTATTCAACCTAATTAAAAAAATCTAAGCCGATTTATATGCTATTGGACGAGCCACAACTAGGCATTAAAAAAGCCTGAAGGTTCAGGCTTTTAAATACATTATATTTCCAAAGATCATTTTGAGTGCTCTATCGTACACACAATCTCAATACCAATAATTTCAGAAAGCTAGTATGAAATAAAATCAATACAATTTACGGATTCATATAGCCATCCAAAAAATTATGTACACTCTACTCCATATATATTATATTAAAAAACGACTTCCTCACCAATTTGATTCAACTCGCACAAATCATCAAACCCTACTGTTTCTTTATAGATAAAATAAATAGGATGGTACATAAATGGCGCTAAAAACAAACTTCCAAGGCCACAGCTCACAAAAGTCAGTATCCCAACAGCCATATAAGAAACAAATAACAATCCAAAAGTCAATAGCCATTTCTTATTCCCTATTCTAAAACTTGAGCTCACAATATCGCCTACGGACCATTCTGGATTCATGGCAAAAGTTATCGAAAAGAATGACATCGGGATCATCACATATATTAATGGTAGGTAAAAGAATAAAGCCGCAGGAATGGCTATTAAAACAGTGACCAACATTAACACTAATATCTTGCCAAGATGTTTTCCTTTCAAGAAATAAAACAAGTCTGACGTTTTAGCTTCAAGGCCCTCATCTACATTTTTCAATATTCTGAAAAAAGCCGCCGTCAGCGCCACTTGAACAACACCTATAATAAAGATTCCTACAATAATAAATAACACATAAAACACAGACAACCCTGCAAATAAACCACTCATATCGTTCGGATCAAAATGCCCTGAGTCAGCTTGTGATATAGCCATCATGACGATGGGCACATAGATAACGATGAAAAACGGCACCATTAAAATGATGACAAATAATTGCAATAAAAAGCCCTGCAGCCAGCTTTTCTTAAAGAGTTCAATCGATAAATTAAAAATAGTTCCGAAATCCAAATCTTTAGCTTGAGCTATTCTGGACTGAAATTCTGATGGGGTCATTTTTTAAAATTTAGTTGGTTCAACTTCAAAGAAACTATAAATTTTTAACATTATCAAAACATTTTAATACACTGTCACTTTGTCACAATCATTAAAATAATCTTATCTTTGCAGCTGTCTTTTAAGGAAGACAAAAAAAACAATCACAGACGTTTCAAGACACTTATGGAGAAAATTATTGACGAAAGCAAGCAAGGAGAAAGTCTCGTACTCGAACAAAAAAAAGAGAATACCCGTAAGCTTTTTATTGAAAGCTATGGTTGTTCCATGAATTTTAGTGACAGTGAAATTGTAGCTTCCATTCTATATCAGGAAGGTTATAACACCACCCAAATACTGGAAGAAGCAGATCTGGTTTTAGTAAATACCTGCTCCATTCGCGATAAAGCAGAACAAACCATCCGAAAAAGATTGGAAAAATACAATGCTGTAAAGCGTATCAATCCTAAAATGAAAGTTGGGGTTTTGGGCTGTATGGCGGAGCGCTTGAAAAGCAAACTTCTTGAAGAAGAAAAAATCGTCGACCTGGTTGTTGGACCTGACGCTTATAAAGATCTTCCAAATTTATTATCAGAGGTTGAAGAAGGTAGAGATGCCATCAACGTTATTTTAAGCAAAGATGAAACCTATGGCGATATCTCACCGGTCCGTTTAAATAGTAATGGCGTTTCTGCTTTTGTTTCCATCACACGTGGCTGCGATAATATGTGCACGTTTTGTGTGGTGCCGTTTACGCGCGGACGAGAACGCAGCCGTGATCCGCAAAGTATTTTAGAAGAAGTCAAGGACCTTTGGAGCAGAGGCTTTAAAGAAATTACCTTATTGGGCCAAAACGTGGATAGCTATTTATGGTATGGCGGCGGACTGAAAAAAGATTTCGACAAGGCCAGCGACATGCAAAAAGCGACGGTAGTCAATTTTTCCAATTTATTGGATTTATGTGCGAAAGCCTATCCCAAAATGCGCATTCGTTTTTCAACTTCCAATCCACAGGATTTGACTTTGGATGTGATTGAAACGATGGCGAAATATAAAAATATCTGTAAGCATATTCACTTGCCAGTGCAAAGTGGCAGCAATCGCATTCTTAAGGAAATGAATCGTTTGCATACCCGTGAAGAATATTTCGCATTGATTGATAATATCAGACGCATTCTTCCTACCTGTTCGATTTCTCAGGATATGATTTCAGGTTTTC
Source organism: Gelidibacter sp. (assembly GCF_039916245.1). Taxonomy (GTDB): domain Bacteria; phylum Bacteroidota; class Bacteroidia; order Flavobacteriales; family Flavobacteriaceae; genus Gelidibacter. Next base: position 5,820 of record NZ_JBDSLS010000103.1, on the reverse strand, counting down.
CAACAGAAACTGAAGCCGACCATCAGGATACTTTAAGTTTAATGGAATACGTGAAATATAACTTCGGATATATGTTTACCTATTCTGAACGCCCTGGAACTCTAGCCGAGCGTAAATTGGAAGATGATGTTCCTGAAGAAGTGAAAAAAAGACGTTTGGATGAGATTGTCCAATTGCAAAGACAACATAGCGAATTCAGAACCAAAGCCTATGTAGGCACCACGGTGGAAGTTTTGGTGGAACGCGAATCTAAAAAATCAGACCAGGAATGGTCCGGAAGAACCTCACAAAATGTCGTGGCCGTTTTCCCAAAAGCCCACTATAAAATTGGCGATTTGGTAAACGTCAAAATTACAGATTGTACCAGTGCCACTTTAATTGGAGAAGCTATTGAATATGCCATCATTTAATAATGAATAAGAGATATCAATCTTTTATAGTATTCTAAACCACACAAGTATTCACTCTTAATTCTTAACTTTTAATCTTAAAATGGAATCAATTCAAGCCATAAAACAACGTTTCGGAATTATTGGGAATGACCCAAAGCTCAACCGGTCTATAGAAAAAGCCATTCAGGTTGCCCCAACGGATATTTCGGTTTTGGTAACTGGAGAAAGTGGTGTCGGTAAAGAAAGCATTCCAAAAATCATCCATCAACTATCCCATCGCAAACACGGTAAATATATTGCCGTAAACTGCGGCGCCATTCCAGAAGGCACGATTGACAGTGAACTTTTTGGTCATGAAAAAGGATCTTTTACAGGCGCAACAAATACGCGCGAAGGCTATTTTGAAGTGGCCGACGGCGGTACTATTTTTTTAGATGAAGTTGGTGAACTTCCACTAACCACTCAAGTGCGCTTGTTACGTGTTTTGGAAAATGGCGAATTTATAAAAGTAGGTTCCAGTAAAGTCCAAAAAACAGATGTCCGAATTGTAGCAGCCACCAATGTGAATATGTTTGAGGCCATCAAGAAAGAACAGTTTCGCGAAGATCTTTATTATAGATTAAGCACCATTGAAATTCATTTGCCACCTCTGCGAGACCGCAAGGACGATATTCATTTGTTATTCCGCAAATTTGCCAGCGATTTTGCCCTGAAATATAAAATGCCTACCATCAAATTAACTGATGAAGCGGTTGACGTCCTTTTAAAACATAGATGGAACGGAAATATTAGGCAGTTGCGTAATGCTGCTGAGCAAATATCCGTATTAGAGCACACCAGGACTATTAGTGCCGCAACCTTAAAAGGCTACTTACCTAGTCAAGGCGATAATCTTCCTGCCATAATTAAAAATTCAAAAAGCGATAGCGATTTTAGCAGCGAGCGTGAGATTCTCTACAAAGTACTTTTTGACATGAAAAGCGACTTGAACGACTTGAAGAAACTCACCATGGAGCTCATGAAAAACGGAAACGCCAACGAGGTACAAGAGAAAAATGAAGGTTTAATCCAAAAAATTTATGGCGATGACGATGCAGAAGATTATGAAGATACCATCGAAGATTTAGAAGTCATGTCCATTCCCGAAAAAATGAGTCAACTTTCAGAAGCCATTGACAATAACACTGACAAATACCATTTTGCCGAAGAAGTTGAGGAAGAGGAAACGCTTTCTTTACATGACAAGGAACTCGAATTGATAAAAAAATCATTGGAGCGCCACCAAGGAAAACGTAAATTGGCCGCCGCTGAACTCGGTATTAGCGAGCGCACCTTATACCGAAAAATCAAACAATTCGATTTGTAATAAAACATTGCTCAAAAAAACACAAGTGAAGAAATTAAAAATTTTAGTATTCCTTTTTAGTCTAAGCCTATTTTCAGGCTGTGGTTATTATAAATTTACAGGAATTACCGTGCCAGCAGGAACCAGAACCTATCAAGTTAATTATTTTCAAAATGATGCGCCGTTGATTGAACCTGGTTTGGAGCGTACATTTACAAATGCACTCGCTGACATCATCCAAAATCAAACCAGTTTGCAATTGGTAACTTCAGGCGGAGACATCACCTATGAAGGTGAAATAACAGAGTATCGAATTTCTCCGACCACAGCAACAGCAGATAACACCGCAGCACAAAACCGTTTGACGATTGGTGTTCGGGTTCGTTTTTATGATAAAAACAATCCTGACGGCGATCTTAATCAACAGTTTTCATTCTTTTATGATTACCCAGGAACCGCGCAATTAGTAGGAGCCCAAAAAGATGCGGCCATAGAGGAGATATTTGAACGAATTACACAGGATATTTTGAACGCTACCTTGGCAAAATGGTAATTTTATAACGTGAACAAACAGGACTTTACATATCTACTCACCTATCCGGAGCAATTGACTTCTGACCAAACCGCAACGGTTGGTGAGATTGTTGCCCGTTATCCTTATTTCCAAGCGGCTCGAGCATTGCATTTAAAAGGTTTAAAAACCAAAGAAAGCTTTAAATACAACCAAGAACTCAGAGTTACCGCTGCCTATACGACAGACCGAAGTATTTTATTTGATTTTATTACTTCAGAAGCTTTCAATCAAAATGAGATTTCAAAACTCATCAAACAAAACACAGAACTCTTAAATGCTATTGACGTTAAGGAAGCCGATGATATTTCTGTTAATAAAAAGATGCTGATTGATGAGGCCTTAAAACAGCACATTAAAGATAGTGAGGGCGTTTTAGATCCAGGATTATTTGAGAGAAAAGCACCCGTTCAAACCAATATAAAAGAGGAAACAAGCGTTCCTATCATTGAGGTCGATGTCAACAAAATTGAACCCTCTCCTGAAGAGCAATTAAAAATAGGCAAACCTTTAGATTTCGATAAAAATGAAACCCGTTCGTTTACCGAATGGTTAAAGATTACAAGTTTTAAGCCGATTCAAAGAGCAGCTGAAGAAACGATTGAAACCGAAGAAACAGTATCTTCAATACAAGAGCTGAAACCAAAAGCAGAAGCGCCTCTGGAAAAAAAGTTTGACTTAATAGACAAATTTATATCCTCCAATCCAAAAATCTCTCCTGTTAAAGAAACTACGCCTTCATTCAATCTGGCACAAACAAAATTGGTACAGAATGATAACTTGATGACCGAGACATTGGCGAGGATCTATTTAGAGCAAAAAAATTATGATAAAGCAATTCAATCTTATAGGATTTTAATTTTGAAATATCCAGAAAAAAGTAGTTTCTTTGCAGACCAAATTAAAGCAGTAAAACAATTACAAGCAAATAATACCAAATAGCACATGAGTACTTTTACAATATTTTTAGTTCTTATCATCATTGTATCCTTTTTATTAGTGGTGGTGGTTATGGTTCAAAATCCAAAAGGAGGCGGATTGTCTTCATCATTTGGTGGCGGTGGTACACAACAATTAGGTGGTGTTAAAAAAACAACCGACTTTTTAGATAAAAGTACTTGGATTTTAGCAACGGTGTTGTTAGCCTTGATATTAGTATCAAACATTGCTATTGATGGCGCCACTGGCGCTGCAGAATCTAAAGCGTTGGATCCTGATTCAGCTACGACAAGTATGCCTGCACCAACTAAACCAACAACAAACAATACTGAAACACCAATTGATACTACAAACGAGTAAAAATTGATCAGCTTAAAATAATTAAAATGCCAACAAAATTTGTTGGCATTTTTTTATGCCTGAAACTTTGTCAGTTTAAGCCCCGTGGCACATTTTTCGCAACTATCTAATACAGTAAAAAAAAATTAATTAACCTGTCATGCTTAGGCATGCTTAAAACAAAAAATACAACTATGGGATTAAACATTAAACCATTGGCAGACCGTGTTCTTATTGAACCAGTAGAAGCTGAAACAAAAACAGCTTCAGGAATTATCATTCCAGACAACGCTAAAGAAAAACCACAAAAAGGTAAAGTTGTTGCCGTTGGTGCAGGTACTAAAAAAAATCCAATGACGGTAAAAGTTGGTGAAACCGTTCTTTACGGTAAATATGCAGGAACAGAGCTAAAACTTGAAGGCAAAGATTATTTGATCATGCGTGAGAGTGATGTATTAGCAATTATCTAATTGCAAATTCCAAAAAACAAAAAACAATTTCCAATAACTTTCGCATCAAACTATCAGTTCCTATTTTGGAATTTGGTGTTTTGAGAATTGAAAGTTTAAAATTTTAAACAAAATTTTCATTATGGCAAAACATATAAAATTTGATATTGACGCACGCGACGGATTAAGACGTGGTGTAGATGCATTAGCAAATGCAGTAAAAGTAACTTTAGGCCCAAAAGGTCGTAACGTTATTATCGGTAAATCATTCGGCGCACCTCAGGTGACTAAAGATGGTGTAACCGTTGCAAAAGAAATAGAATTAGAAGATGCACTTGAGAATATGGGTGCACAAATGGTAAAAGAAGTAGCGTCAAAAACCAATGATTTGGCTGGAGATGGTACTACAACAGCTACCGTTTTAGCGCAAGCTATCGTTAAAGAAGGCTTGAAAAACGTTGCAGCTGGTGCCAATCCAATGGATTTGAAACGCGGTATTGACAAAGCTGTTGCAGCGATCGTTGCTGATCTTGAAAAGCAAGCTAAAAAAGTAGGCGACTCATCAGAAATGATTAGACAAGTAGCTTCTATTTCTGCTAATAACGATGATACTATTGGTGAATTGGTAGCCAAAGCCTTCACTAAAGTAGGTAAAGAAGGTGTCATCACTGTTGAAGAAGCTAAAGGATTGGACACTTACGTTGATGTGGTTGAAGGTATGCAATTTGATCGCGGTTATTTATCGCCTTATTTTGTTACGGATGCCGATAAAATGATTGCCGATTTAGAAAATCCATACGTTTTATTATTTGACAAAAAGATCTCAAATCTTCAGGAAATTCTTACAATCCTAGAACCAGTAGCACAATCTGGTCGTACATTATTGATTATTGCTGAAGATGTAGAAGGTCAGGCCTTAGCTACTTTAGTAGTAAACAAATTACGTGGTGGATTAAAAATTGCTGCCGTTAAAGCTCCAGGTTTTGGAGACCGACGTAAAGCAATGTTGGAAGATATCGCTATCTTAACTGGTGGTGTTGTGATTTCAGAAGAAAGAGGCTTCTCTTTAGAGAACGCTGATTTAACCATGTTAGGTACTGCTGAAACGATCACTATCGATAAAGACAACACAACTATTGTAAATGGTTCAGGAAAAGCTGAAGATATCAAAGCAAGAGTTAACCAAATTAAAGCGCAAATTGAAACTACGACGTCTGATTATGACAAAGAAAAACTTCAAGAGCGTTTGGCTAAATTAGCTGGCGGTGTGGCTGTACTTTATGTAGGTGCTGCAAGTGAAGTGGAAATGAAAGAGAAAAAAGACCGCGTGGATGATGCATTGAATGCTACGAGAGCTGCTGTTGAAGAAGGCATTGTTGCTGGTGGTGGTGTAGCATTCATTCGTGCGGTTTCCGCTTTAGCCGATCTTAAAGGCGAAAACGAAGACGAAAATACAGGTATTCAGATCATTCGTCGCGCTATTGAAGAGCCGTTACGTCAGATCTGCGAAAACGCGGGTATTGAAGGTTCTATCATTGTACAGAAAGTAAAAGAAGGCACTGCTGATTTTGGTTACAATGCACGTACTGATAAGTTTGAGAACTTAATTGGTGCAGGTGTAATTGACCCAACTAAGGTTAGCCGCATAGCTTTAGAAAATGCAGCTTCAATTGCAGCTATGTTATTAACAACAGAGTGTGTATTGGCTGATGACGCTGAAGAACAATTTAACGGCGCCCCTATGAATGGCGGCGGCGGTATGGGCGGCATGATGTAAGCCAACCA
>NZ_JBDSLS010000102.1:0-3039 GCF_039916245.1 Gelidibacter sp. | reverse complement strand
CATTAATTATAAATATTTTCGATCCAAAATATCGTTATAGGCAGCAATCTTAAAAAAAATTACACCTAGGAAAATCTTAAGTATTCCTTCAGGAAGTAAACTGAAAAGTTAAGGAAATATGATATTGAGCAAGTCTTGACTACTCTAACAAAAGTACTTTATCAAAACACAAGATTTTATAGGACTAAAATTTTGTAAATTATCCCCAATTCTAACTAACCTAAACTTTTTTATGAAAACAGCTTTATGTGTTCTATTTCTTTTTTTCTCATGCAACCTTCATCTAACGGCGCAACAAACCGATAAAAAACTGGAAAAAGAACTTGTCGAACTTGTCAAAAACTTTGAAGGCGATGTTGGCATTTACGTCTATAATCTGAAGACCAAAAAAGAGGCAGCAATCCATGCTGATACTATTTTTCCAACGGCAAGTGTCGTGAAAGTGCCCATTTTAATCGAAGTGTTCAATCAAATAAAAGCAGGAAACCTTCAACTGAATGACACCTTGATATATGATGCCAAAAGAGTCTATGGTGGATCGGGTGTTATGCAATTTTATAAAGATAGTACGGTCACGGATTTACGGACATTAGCATCGTTAATGATAACCATGAGTGACAACACGACGTCCTTATGGTGCCAAGAACTTGTAGGCGGAGGAATAGTTATCAATAAAACGATGGCTGATTTAGGCTTGTTGCATACCCGAGTCAATAGCAGAACGGAAGGCCGAACCAAGGATTGGGAGACTTATGGCTGGGGACAAACGACACCTCGCGAAATGGTTTCCTTGTTGGTGAAAATGAGACAAAGAACTTTGGTGGATGCCGCATCGAGTGATGAAATGTATCGGATCATGAGCAATTCGTTCTATACGGACTATTCACTTTCGCAAATCCCGCCTTATGTACAGACCGCTGCCAAACAAGGCATGGTCGATAAATCACGATCAGAATTGGTCATGGTCAATGCGCCAAGTGGCGATTATGTGTTTTATATCGCTACTAAGAATAACAAAGATGAATCTTGGAGTTTTGATAATAAGGCCTGGCAATTACAGAGACGTATTTCGGCCTATTTATGGCACTATTTTGAACCCAAATCCGATTGGAAGCCTGCTGATAGCTTTGAAGATTTGGTCAAGGGTTTGCGCTATTGAAAACACCTTATTCAGACTTCAACAGAAATACTGAGGTTCTTCTTTTTTAAAGGGAATAAATCTATAGACTTAGATGTACATATGATTTAAGGAACGCTGATGACGCAGATTACTTATGATTTCTCTTAGACAACTAACTAAATCTATGGACTAAAGCACCATTCCTGACCAACAAACGTTCTAGTGTGGATTTTCAAAACAGACTAAAAGTCTGCTACATTCGTGAAATTTATAGTGAAAATTTTGAACCAGCATTCTCATGGTATGAGTAAGTTCGTGAAAATCCGTGAAATTCGTGTCAAAATTTTTAGAAGCTAAAGCGAGACGCACTAAGCACCAGCCCGACATACATTCTTGCGGGCTCGACAAATGTTCTGGTGGGGACTTAACTTAATTTGAAATCAATAAAGGCTCCAAAATATAGTGGAGCCTTTATTTTTAAAATGTTATAGGTATTATTTTACTAGTGCCTTCAGTCTATCCACCGCTTGTTCCGCAGTAATATCTCTTTGCGGTGATCCAAACATCTCATAACCTACCATAAATTTCTTCACGGTAGCGCTTCTTAATAATGGCGGATAGAAACTCATGTGCCAATGCCAGTGGTCATTATTCTCTCCATTTGTTGGTGCTTGATGAATACCGCTCGAATATGGAAATGACGTTTGAAACAAGGCATCATAAGCCTTCGTGATTTTGGATATCGCCTCTGCAAACGCTAAACTTTCTGATGCAGAAAGCTCCGTAATATTTGTATAGGCTTTTTTAGGAACAATCATGGTTTCAAACGGCCAGACTGCCCAAAATGGTGCCAACACAACAAAGTCGTCGTTTTGATAAATGATGCGCTCATTGACTTCAAGTTCCTGTTTTAAATAATCGCCCAACAGACTCCTTTTATTCTGGTCGAAATAGGCTTTTTGATGTTGATCTTTCTTTTCCACTTCATTTGGCAAGGTGGATTGACTCCAGATTTGTCCATGCGGATGCGGATTGCTGCAACCCATAACGGCGCCCTTATTTTCAAAGATCTGAACATAATTGATCATCTCATTGGAACCTAATAAGATGTATTCCTTTTGCCAAGCTTCGACTACTTTATTGATGTCTTCCACTTCCATGTCGGCCAAACTTTTAGAGTGATCTGGACTAAAACAAATCACTTTACAAATGCCTTGCTCGCTTTCTGCCTTGAACAAACCATCGTTTACCGAAAATATAGGCGAAGTCGTTTGCAATGCTGCAAAATCGTTCGTAAAAATGAAGACGTCTTTATAGTCAGGATTTAACTCGCCGTTAATTCGTGTATTTCTCGCACATAAATAACAGCTTGGTTCATGTGCAGGTCGCTGTTCATTAGAGACAGCTTCATTTTGTCCTTGCCAAGGACGCTTCGCGCGATGTGGGGAAACAAGCACCCATTCGCCTGTTAGAATGTTATAGCGTTTATGTGAATAATCTTGTAAATTATTGTCCATGTTGTTGTTCTTTTATTAGTGTCAAATTACACTTATGGTCGTCTGATTAAAACATAGACAACCTATTGAAACATTATATTATAATGACTTTTGAACGAAATTAAGCTTTGAAAACCTTACTTTCAATGTCTCACGATTCAAGTCTTAGTTCTAAAAGCGAAGCGGTCTTGATTCTTAATTCTATTAACCAAGCGTCCTTAATTTCTTTTCCAAAATTACCCCTCTACAATATGCGTCCCTTGAGACAGTTTTACATTATATATCGTACAAGCGCTTCCAAATTCATCTTTAAAACGATTTGAAACATCTTCTTTGAAAGCTTCCATTTCAGTTTTTAGCACTAAGTTTATGGTACAGCCGCCAAAACCACCACCCATCATTCGGGCACCGATAACACTGGAG
>NZ_JBDSLS010000101.1:0-9505 GCF_039916245.1 Gelidibacter sp. | reverse complement strand
AGGAGCCCCCAGAAATACCCCAAGAATATATTCAAGGGGTTCTATTTTGAAAAGCACGATTTTCAGGCAATAAACTCAATGAAACTAAGGAGATTTACTTAATCATAAAACGTTTAGGACAGGATTGCTAAAAAATGATCAAACTGAAAACCGTTTGATTATTTTTTGTATATTTACTAACCATTTGGTTAAACCTTATAGTTGACATGAGAAAAGAGAAAGAAGCAACGACGGAACAACAAATCCTGGACGCTGCCAAAGACGTATTTCAATCCAAAGGCATGGAAGGCGCACGAATGCAAGAAATTGCCGATGTCGCCGGAATCAACAAAGCCATGCTTCATTATTACTACAGAAGCAAGCAACTCCTTTTTGAAGCTGTTTTCAAGAATGCCTTTTCACTTTTGGCGCCCCAATTGAATATTATTTTAAACGATGATTCCTCCATTGAAGATAAGATCAGAAGTTTCACATTTAACTATACCTCTTTCATGATGAAGCATCCCTATTTGCCAAACTTTATCATTCAAGAGCTCAACAGAAATGAAGATTTCGTTCTAAGACTGAAAGAAAATACAGGATTTCCGAACCTCGAAAAATTCAAAGCCAAAGTAGATGCCGAAATTAACCAAGGACTTATAAATCCGATAGATGCTGAACAGCTGTTCGTCAACATTCTCGCGCTTAATATCTTCCCTTTTTTAGGAAAACCGTTAGTCAAGGCATTTACAGACAAAGATGAAAAAACCTATAAAGAATTTGTAGAACGTCGTAAAACAGAAGTTGCCGATTTTATTATCAATTCCATAAAACAAACCTAAAATGAAACGGATAACCATCATTTTAATAGGCCTAATGACCACAACCATGGTTTCACAACAAACCTTATCACTTCAGGAATGTTATGAACTTGCGACTGCCAACTACCCTTTGGCCAAACAATCGCAATTGCTCGATGCACAAAACCAATTGGAACAAGAGGTTATTTCCAAGGCAAAACTGCCTCAGTTAAGTCTGGATGCACAAGCCACGTATCAGTCGGATGTGATTGAAGTCCCCATTCCAAATACTGGCATCGCTCCTCCAAATAAAGACCAATACCGCGCTACCCTATCAATGAATCAACTTATCTATAATGGCGGCGCAACGGATGCTTCATTGAATCTGAAATCTGCACAACTGAAGTCCAAACAGAAACAAATTGAAGTCAACCTCTATCAACTCAAGCAAAAGATCAATCAGCTCTATTTTTCCATTTTATTAGCACAGGAAAACGATTTATTATTAAAAGCGAAACGTGAGCAATTACAAGCTAAGTTAAAGGAAGTAAAATCCGGGATCACTTATGGTGCCCTTTTACCAGCATCAGATAAAATCCTTGAAGCTGAACTTTTAAAACTGAACCAACAATCCATAGAAGTTGAAAGTAACAAAACCGCACTCATCGAAACACTCTCACAACTTATTGGCCAAGTGTTGAATACTTCAACCATCTTTCAAAATCTGTTGGTGGAAACGGAGTTGAAAACCGACTTAAACCGACCAGAATTAGCATTATTTCAACTTAAAAAAGAAGAAATCGAAAGCAGCGAAGCTTTGATATCCAAACAAAATTCACCAAAAATCCTTGGGTTTGCCACTGGTGGTTATGGAAACCCAGGTTTGAACATGCTCAATAATTCCTTCCAGTCCTTTTACACAGTTGGCGTTAAATTCAATTGGAATGTATTCGACTGGAATGCCAATAAAAAACAGCGCGAATCCTTATCCATCAACAAAGACATCATTGATACGGAGACCGAAACCTTTAAGTTGAACACCAATATCGAATTGAATCAACAGCAAAAAGAGATCGATAAAATTGAAAGATTCATTGCCTCCGATATGGAAATCATCAATCTCAGAAATGAAGTTCTTATGGCAGCCGATTCACAACTCAAAAACGGAGTCATCACATCATCGGCCTACATCACCGAACTCACTAATTTATATAAAGATGAAAACACCCTGATAAAACATAAGATTCAGTTACAACTGGCCAAAGCAAATTACAAGGTCATTAATGGGCAATAAGAATATGTCCGCAGATCGTGCAGATGGTCGCAGAAAGAATCCAGCTAAATCATCGAAATCAGCGGAAAACAAATAAGAACAAATGAAAAGCCATCTTTATATTCTAGCACTAAGCATCATAACTACCAGCTTGTTGTCCTGTAACAATTCGAACGGAAAAGCAGACGGTTACGGAAATTTTGAAGCTACCGAAATAACAATCTCTGCCGAAAACACTGGAAAACTGATGCAATTTGATATCAACGAAGGCGACAAACTCGAAAAAAATCAATTTCTAGGGTATATCGACACCATTCCATTGGCATTAAAGCGCGAACAACTGGAAGTTTCAAAAGCAGTCGTGAGCTCAAAATCAAAAGGCGTATTATCTCAAATTAACGTGCTGAATGCCAAATTAAAAACAGCGAACACCAACAAATCACGAACTGAAAATCTGATAAAAGACAATGCCGGAACTCAAAAACAATTGGATGATGTTCAAGGGGAAATCGATGTGATCAAAAACCAAATTATCAGTGTTGAATTTCAAAATGCACCTGTGGTCAACGAATTAAAAAGTATTGACGTGCAATTAAAACAACTTGATGACCAAATCCAGAAAAGCAAAATCATCAATCCGATAAATGGTACGGTATTATCCAAATATGCCGAACCCAATGAAATTACTGTTTTTGGAAAACCACTTTATAAAATTGCCGATTTAAGGACGATGCAATTACGCGTCTATATCAATGAAACCCAATTGTCAAATATAATTATCGGACAAGAAGTGACCGTGAAAATTGACGACGCCGACGCCATGAAATCCTATAAAGGAAAAATTAGTTGGATAGCTTCGGAAGCAGAATTTACACCGAAAATCATTCAAACCAAAGAAGAACGCATCGCATTGGTATATGCCGTAAAAGTTGAGGTCGTTAACGATGGCAGCTTAAAAACAGGAATGCCGGCAGAACTATGGATTCAAAAAAATGAAAAGTCAAACTAAATAAAAACGATTACAATCAACCCCTTTAAAATTACTATTATGAAAAAAGCACTCTTATCAACCGCCATGTTAGCATTCATTTTTACGGGATGCAACGACAATAAAAAAGCAGAAAATGCAATAGATCACAGCTCACATCAAGAAGTTGAAGCAGCTTCGCACGATGATCATAATGACGACCACCATTTAAGTGATGATGGACTAGGCAACAACTGGTCCTCTGAAATGGAAACGAACAATGGCGCCAAATGGGAAGCCAATCCAGAAACTAATGAGGGCGTTAAAAAAATGCAAAACCTTCTCAAAACACAGCCGACCAAAACATTGGAAGACTACTACAAATTAGCAGAACAACTCAATAACGACAAAAATTATGTTGTAAAAAATTGTACAATGAAAGGCCCTTCACATGATAATTTGCATGTTTGGCTTTTACCATTAATGGCTAAAATTGAAGCACTTTCAAAAACACAATCACTTGAGGAAGCTTCAAAATTAAAGCACAGTATTGAAGAAAACGTAAACCTATATTCTGATTATTTCAAATAAATGAGTATCACGGTAGCCAATATATTAAAGTCCTATAAAACCGTAAAAGCTTTACAGAACATTTCCTTTGAGGTAAAACCTGGGGAGCTTTTCGGGCTTATAGGACCTGATGGCGCCGGTAAAACAACGCTCTTCAGAGTTCTGACCACATTGTTGATTGCTGATGAAGGAACAGCAACCGTTGCTGGTTTTGATGTGCTGACAGATTACAAAGAAATCCGGAATACTATTGGGTATATGCCTGGCAGATTTTCGTTATATCAAGATTTAACCGTTGCTGAAAACCTAAATTTTTTCGCTACTATTTTCGGAACAACCATCGAAGAAAACTACGATTTGATAAAAGATATCTATGTCCAAATTGAACCTTTTAAAGATCGTCGGGCTGGTAAACTGTCTGGCGGTATGAAACAGAAATTGGCTTTGTGTTGTGCCCTGATTCACAAACCAAAAGTGTTGTTTTTAGATGAACCCACCACAGGCGTTGACCCAGTATCTCGAAAGGAATTTTGGGAAATGCTAAAACGCCTGCAACAAAAGGACATTACCATTTTGGTATCCACTCCTTATATGGATGAAGCCGAGCTTTGCGATCGCGTGGCGCTTATTCAAGATGGAAAAATCTTGGAGATTAACACGCCTGAAGCTATTGTAAAGAATTATCCAAAATCAATTTACAAGGTTCGTGCGAATAATACGTATCAACTGATCACTAGTTTAAAGGCTTACGAATTCAACCATAGTGCCTATCCTTTTGGCGAATTTGTGCATTATACCGATAAAAGAGCCGATTTTAATCCGAAGGAATTACGTGAATATCTAGAGTCAAAAAAACTTTTAGAAATTCAAATCGAAAAGACCGAAGCTACTATTGAAGATGTTTTTATGGAATTGGCGAAAACAAGAATATCAAACTGAACTTAAAAAAAACTCCTAAAAAGCGACATCTCGACTGCAGACGATGAGACAAAACAGAAAGATCTGTGAGGTTTTAAAAATTTTGTAGAAATAAAACAAATCACAATAGACTGAAACATCAGGTTTTAAAGCAGACTGAAAGGCTGTTTATTGGTGAAATTTATAGTATAGAGCTCATGTCAGCATTTTCAGGGAACGAATGAATTTGTGGGAATTCGTGAAATTCGTGTCAAAAATTTTTAGAAGCTAAAGCACATGTTTTTAATTAAACATGAGACCGATAAACTCAAGTAAATCAATAAGATTACCACTTTCGTGGGAAATAAATATGAACAACAACAAAGTCATACAGGTAGAAGGTTTAACCAAAATGTTTGGCGATTTTACGGCGGTTGACGCCATTACTTTTGACATTGAAAAAGGAGAGATCTTTGGATTTCTTGGTGCCAATGGCGCAGGAAAAACGACGGCCATTAAAATGCTGATCGGCATTTCCACGCCAACCTTTGGAAAGGCGACAATCGCCGGATTTGATGTGTTTACTCAAGCCGAAGACATCAAGAAGAACATTGGTTATATGAGTCAGAAATTTGGCTTGTATAATGATTTAACCGTTAAAGAAAATATCACATTTTTTGGTGGTGTTTATGGGTTATCCAGAAAGAGCATCAAAGAAAAATCGGATGCTTTACTTAAAGAACTAGGACTCGAAAATGTTGCATATACTTTAGTAGGCGATTTACCATTGGGCTGGAAACAAAAATTATCGTTTTCTGTGGCTTTAATTCATGATCCTAAAATCGTGTTTTTAGATGAACCGACAGGAGGTGTCGATCCCATAACCAGACGTCAATTTTGGGAACTGATCTACAAAGCCGCCAATCAAGGCACGACCGTTTTTGTGACCACACATTATATGGATGAAGCCGAATATTGCGACCGCGTTTCCATCATGGTCAACGGAAAAATTGAAGCTTTGGATACGCCGAAAAAACTAAAAGAACAGTTTGATTTGGATAGTATGAATGAGGTGTTTTTGAAGTTGGCACGTGGATAAAAGGAGTTTGCAATTCCAATTTACAGAACAATTCCAATTAAACAATTAGTTGAACTAAACAGACATAACAAACTAGAATCAAACTAATAAGAAACAAAAATAAAGTGACATAACCAAAAGCGACCCCTGAATTTGGGAGTGCTTTCAGAGGCAAATAATAATAGTTCTAAATAGAGATCCCCGCCTTCGCAGGGACTGAAGATGAAAAGATTCAAGGGTTTTATACAAAAGGAATTCTACCATATTTTTAGGGATAAACGCTCATTGTTTATTCTCTTCGGAATGCCGATTGCCCAAATTTTGCTGTTTGGTTTTGCGATTACCAATGAAATCAATAACGTGGATATCGCTATTTTAGACCATTCAAAAGATGCCACTACTGAAGAAATTATTAATAAAATCGCGGCTTCAAAATATTTCAGTATCAAACAAATGATCACACGTGAAGCGAATATCGCTACGGTGTTTCAAAAAGGACAGGTCAAAGCCGTTTTAAATTTCGAAAAGGATTTCAGCAAAAACCTCATCAAAGAACACAAAGCAACCATCCAAATTATTACCGATGCCACTGATCCAAATACCGCGAATACGATTACCAATTACATAAATGCCATCCTCCAACAATATCAAAAGGAATTGAACAAGGATATTACGATTGCTTATCAAATAGTTCCACAAACACGCATGGTTTATAATCCAGAATTAAAAAGCGTGTATATGTTTGTTCCCGGTGTGATGACCATTATTTTAATGTTGGTTTCGGCAATGATGACCTCCATTTCCATCACACGGGAAAAGGAATTGGGCACCATGGAAATCCTTTTAGTATCGCCCTTAAAACCATTTCAAGTGATTGTAGGAAAAGTGTTTCCCTATATATTTTTATCGATTATCAATGCGACTATCATTGTCATGTTGAGCATTTTCATCTTTAATATGCCTGTTCAAGGAAGTCTGTTTTTATTGGCTATGGAAAGTGTATTGTTCATCATCACCTCTTTGTCATTAGGCATATTAATCTCAACAATTGCGACGACCCAACAAGCTGCCATGATGATTTCATTAATGGGATTGATGCTTCCCGTGATATTATTATCCGGATTTATTTTCCCTATTTCGAGTATGCCTATTCCACTTCAAGTCATTAGTAACATAATTCCTGCCAAATGGTTCATTATCATCCTTAAAGCGATCATGCTTAAAGGTGTGGGATTGCAATTCATATGGAAAGAAACCTTGATTTTATTGGGAATGACGGTATTATTTATTGCATTGAGTGTGAAGAAATATAAGATTAGGTTGGAATAAAACAGATGAAATAAAATAGATAATAGAGGATAGACAAAAGATTATAGACTAAAGATTTGCATTAATTAAGACAGACTCTTCTCTTGTCTTTGTTCTTTATTCTTTGTTCTTATTTAGAGATTGGAGTGAAACAGATGAAAGAAAATAGATAATAGAGGATAGACTACAGATCTGAATTAATTAAGAAAGATTCTTCTCTTGTCTGTGTTCTTTATTCTTTATTCTTATTTAGAATTATGAAAACAATCCTATACATCATACAAAAAGAGTTCAAGCAAATCTTTAGAAATAAAGGCATGCTGCCTATTATTTTTGTTTTGCCGTTACTCCAACTCGTTATTTTATCTAATGCTGCCACTTTTGAAGTTAAAAACATCAAATTTGGTTATATCGACAATGATCACACCTCAACCTCGAGAGCGTTAATAGAAAAATTCAATGCCTCCACCTACTTTAATGTGTTAACTGATTTTTCTTCAGAAAAAAACGCGAGTGCAGCCATGTTGAAAGGAGAAATTGATGTTGTTTTGGATATTCCGCGGCATTTTGAACGGGATTTACAAAAAGAAAAGCACAGTAATTTAGGCGTCACTATTAATGCCATTGATGGCGCTGCCGCTGGTGTTGAAAACGTGTATCTTACACAAATACTACAAAACTATAACAAGCATCTCAAAACGGATTTGATGCAAGTTTCAGACGCTCAAATACAACCTTTAAATATTGACACCATTCCCTTGTTTTGGTACAACGAAACCCTAAACTATAAAACTTTTATGGTACCGGGAATTTTGGTGTTGTTAGTAACCATGATTACACTTTTTCTATCCGGAATGAATATTGTCCGCGAAAAAGAAATTGGAACCTTAGAGCAAATCAACGTCACGCCGATTAAGAAAAGTCAATTTATCATCGGAAAACTCTTCCCGTTTTGGGTTATTGGCATGGGTTTATTAACAGTCGGGTTGATACTGGCGCGCTTGATATTTAACATCCCAATCATCGGCAGTTTAGCCCTCCTGTATTTCTACACCTCCATTTATATTTTAGTGATTTTGGGGATTGGTTTATTCATTTCGAATTTTACCGATACACAACAACAAGCCATGTTTATTGCTTGGTTTTTTATGGTTATATTTATTCTGATGAGCGGATTGTTCACGCCTATTGAAAGTATGCCACGCTGGGCGCAAATCATTACCGAATTCAATCCCATAAAATACTTTGTTCAAGTGATGCGGATGGTCATGCTTAAAGGTTCTGGATTTATGGACATACTTCCGCAGCTTATTAAAACACTTATTTACGCTATTGTTATGAACGGATTGGCAGTTTGGAGTTATAAAAAAACAGCATAAAATCATATATGGAGACTGATCAAAAAATAAAGCTATCTAGAGATGAATCCTTGTTTGTAAGAGGGCCATTGTCGCGATTTAGGGATTTCAATTTTGCCATTAAAGTGTTTTTCAACTTTATAAAAGCGTTTCGGAAAATGCATTTTATCGGACCTTGCGTCACTGTATTTGGCTCAGCCAGATTCACCGCAGATTCTGATCATTATAAAAGTGCAGAAAAAATCGGCGCTGCCTTATCAAAAATCGGATTTACAGTCATGACCGGAGGTGGCCCCGGAATTATGGAAGCTGCGAATAAAGGCGCGTTTGAAGCTGAAGGAAACTCGTGGGATGTAATATTATTTTACCTTCTGATCAAAAACCGAATCCCTATCTGAATAAATATATTAACATTTCCTACTTCTTTTTACGCAAAGTGATTCTTATAAAATACTCCTACGACAAGGATGTCATTTTAGTTAAAGAGCTTATGGATGCTACCGAGCAAATGAAAAGTATCGGATTATTGGATTCAAAGATTCAAAAAGTAAGAGATGAAGTGATAAAATTATGCCGTATGGAACATAATTAACGGTTTCAATTTTTCAGGTAGTTTTCCGAAATAATCAGATAAAATTCAAGATGGATTGCCTCCAATCTAGATTGAAGCCTTTAATTTTATAGTTTGTCATCACGCTGATCTGCCACTTCTCCCCCATTTATAAGATAAACTGTCCGCGTCGGAAACGCCAATCCAACACCTTCCTTATCGTAACGTTTTTTTACACTTTCATAAACATCACATTTCATAGCAAATGCTTCTTTATAGCTGCGTGCCCAAGCCCAAGCTCTGATCGTGATTGAAGAGTCGTTAAATTTGATAAGTGCTGTTCGGATCATTGGTTTCCCCTCTTTGATATCTTTTTTAGATCGGTTATCAAGAATTAATGGATGTTTTGCGCATTCTTCGGCCAATATCTTTTTGGCAAGATCAATATCGCTATCATAGGTAATACCCATTTCAATAAGCTCGCAACATTTTGGATCACCTAAATCATAATTGATCAATTTTTCTTTGTTGATCACCGCATTTGGAACCACAATCATTTTATTCTCATTATTACGAATAATGGTGTGTCGCAAGGTAATATCAGTCACGGTTCCTACCATGGCATCACTCAGTTTTATCACGTCGCCAATTTTGAAAGGCTTAAATGTGATAATAAAAACACCGCCTACCAGGTTTGACAAGGCCTCTTGAGAAGCAAAGCCAGC
>NZ_JBDSLS010000100.1:0-16967 GCF_039916245.1 Gelidibacter sp. | reverse complement strand
TCCTTTAGTTGTCATCGTCATCGAATTTAGAATATTTAATTGTACTTGAACTGGATTCGTTAAAGTTACTTTCGTAACTATCATCTACATTATCGTCCAAGAATTTATAGGTTAACATTTTGTAATACAATTTTGCGGCAAGAAAATCTGATGATTTCTCGTTCGGGTCTGGACAAAGTTCAACAATGTCAAATCCAACCACATTTTTTTCTTCAAATATTTTTCTTAAAAAATCCAAAGTTTCATACCAAAGCAAGCCACCTGGTTCTGGTGTACCGGTTGATGGTAAAATTGAGGGATCAAAAGCATCCAAATCAATAGTAATAAATACATTATCGGTCATTTGATCTATAGCACTGTCCATCCAAAACTCATCATTGACCATATCATGGGCAAAATAAGTTTTTTCTTCGTCCATCACTGTCGTTTCAATGGCGTCCATACTTCGGATACCAACCTGAATTAAATTGGTGTTTTGGCTCGCTTCATAAACTGCACAGGCATGATTGCATTTGGAACCTTGATATTCCTTACGCAAATCGGCATGCGCATCAATTTGAAGCACAGTCAAATTATCGAAACATTCATTAAAAGCACGAATGGTACCGATTGAAATAGAATGCTCACCACCAAAAGCCGTTACAAACTTATTGCGTTTGATGTACTTTTTAACAGTTTGGTGCACGGCATCGACCATCTTTTCAGGAGATGAATTCTCAGTCACTGCATCAGCAAGGTAAATCCCTTGTTTGTACACTTCGGTTTTTGTTTCAATGTCATACAGTTCCATGTTTTCAGAAGCATCCAAAAAAGCCCTTGGACCTTGGTCTGCACCCTTTTGCCATGTACTTGTCCCGTCATAAGGCACAGGAATCAACACGATTTTCGCAGTCTCTAATTTGGAATATTCTTCTGGTATTCCTGCATACGTTACATTACTATTCATTTTGAAATACTTATTATTATTTTAAAGGTAAAATACAATTTGCTTTTATATGTTTTCAATTAACAGAAAATCTTAGCTCGCGCTTGTGTTATCGTAACCTAAAATTTTAAGTAAGTCTTCACTTTTTTGTTCTTCCGCAAATAATTCGGTGGTTATATTGCCGTCCGCATCTTTGTCAATCAGAATATGTTTTGGCGAAGGTATCAAACAATGTTGCAATCCACCAAATCCTCCAATGGTTTCTTGATAAGCGCCGGTGTTAAAAAAGCCAAGATACAAAGGTTTGTCCTTATTGTACTTTGGAAGGTAAATCGCGTTCATATGTTGTTCGCTATTGTAATAATCATCACTATCACAAGTTAATCCACCTAAAAGCACGCGCTCATAACTATCATTCCAACGGTTAATTGGCAACATGACAAAGCGTTTGTTGATGGCCCAAGTATCTGGAAGCGTCGTAATGAACGATGAGTTGATCATGTTCCACTTCTCTTTATCATTCTGCTGTTTTTGATACAACACTTCATAAATGGCACCGCCACTTTCGCCTACTGTAAAACTTCCAAATTCTGTAAAGATATTTGGCACATCTACTTCTTCTTGCTCACAGAACATTTTAATCTGATTAATGATTTCATCCACCATATATTCATAATCAAAATCGAATGCCAAAGAGTTTTTAATTGGAAAACCACCACCAATATTCAAACTATCCAATGATGGACAGATGCGTTTTAAACTCGTATAAACCTTCAAACATTTAGAGAGCTCATTCCAGTAATACGCGTTGTCACGAATCCCAGTATTGATAAAAAAGTGCAGCATTTTCAGTTTTACTTTTTTATTGTCTCTAATCTGGTTTCTGTAAAATGGAAGGATATTTTTGTATCCAATGCCCAATCTTGAGGTATAAAATTCAAATTTCGGTTCTTCCTCAGATGCAATACGGATGCCTATATTGAATTTCCCTTTGATTTCCTGTGAGAGTAATTCGATCTCTTCATAGTTGTCAATTATAGGAATGCAATTTTTATGTCCGTCGTTGATCAATCTCGCAATATTAGTCACATATTGTGCGCGCTTGAAACCATTACTGATCACATAAGTTTTATTGGTGATTTTGCCATCGGCCTTGAGTTTTTCAACAATGTCAATATCAAATGCCGAAGAGGTTTCAATGTGGATATCATTTTTTAAGGCTTCATCCAACACATGTTTAAAATGCGAACTTTTAGTACAGTAACAATAATGGTACTTGCCCGCATATTTATGATTTTTGATGGCCTTTGCAAACCAATCCTTGGCACGTACTATATTATTTGAAATTTGTGGCAGATAGGTAAACTTTAAAGGCGTGCCATAATCTTCCACTAATTTCATTAAATTAATGTCATGAAAGCGAAGATATTTATCTTCTAGCTTAAATTCATCTTGTGGGAAATAAAAGGTTTGATTGATGAGATCAATATATTTTGTATTCATTATAATCTATTAAGGTTTAAAATTCTGAAAAATAAATCAATTAGAGCAATAAATTGCTGATAAATAATGAAAAATCAAACTTGGATTTGTTGATATGCAGGAACAGACACGAAGACTAGGTGTTTCCTCTTTAATAAATTATGATGAGAAGTAAGCTTTAAAATCTGGTAACTTATCTTATAAGTTGCTTTTGAAAATGACTTCTTAAATTCCAAAAGCCCAAACATAGAAACACGGTTCAAGGGTTCAGCTAAATAAAATGCAAAAGAACTATAAAAAATTTAGATAACATGTGGTAATGTGAAAAATTTATGATGGCAGCTTGCGATGAACTGAACGCCGGTTTTTCACTGATGACAAACGATGACAAACAGCACACCACCAATTAATTTACAACAAGCCAACTATCCGATTTTGAATTAAAATGAAATTGAAATCGAAGTTAAATTTGATTTTGAAATTCCAAGTGCCCAAAACCATTTTTTTTCAAAATCGTTTAAACGGCACAATAGAACATAAAACTTAAAACAACCTCCTTAAGACATCATTTTCAAGTTATTAACTTCTTGCTCTGTAAGATGTTTCCAATGCCCACGAGGGATATCTTTTTTTGTAAGACCAGCGATGGCCACACAATCCAATTTTACAATTTCATATTTTAAATGATCAAAAATTGAGCGTATCACCGTATTTCCGGTGTTTTTGATTTTTAGGCCAATCTGATTTTTGGACTCTCCTTCTATATAACTGATCTCCTCAACAGGCACCAGTTTACCATCAATCCTAATTCCATCCTGAATACTTTTCAAGTCTTCAAACTTTAGGTTTTTATCCAATTCTATTTGAAACAAGCGTGGAACACCATTTTTGGAGTTCGTGAATTTTTTAACCAAAGCTTCATCATTGGTAAACAGAATCAACCCTAAGGAGTTTCTCCCTAAACGACCAATCGGTTTAATGCGCGACGTGGTAGCGTTAGCCACCAAATCCATGACTGTTCTGCCTTTCCCTTCACTTGTGGTGCTTGCAAATCCTTTAGGTTTATTCAATAAAACGTAAGCTTTCTTTTCTGGATTGATACGGGAGCCATCAAAACGAACATCATCTTCCAACTTTACCTTATAGCCCATTTCAGTAACCACTTTCCCGTTAACGGTCACACTTCCTGTAGAAATGTGCATATCCGCATCACGACGAGAGCAAATCCCTGAATTCGCAATGTATTTGTTCAATCTGATCTCATCCGGATTGCCTTTTTTAACTGGGGCTTTTTTAACTTCTTCCGGTTTTGAAATATCTTTTGTAGTTTTTCTCATTGGGGCATTCCCTCTGGCAAAACTTTTCCCTTTGGAATTATCGCGACTCCTTTCACCTCCTGCTGGACTTCCATTACTATGTCCTCTGCCTCCAGATTTTCCTTTCCCACTACTCCCTTGATGTCTACTCATGACTTAAAAATTTTACGCAAAGATACTTTATTATATGACGATTTAAGAGCTACAATTTACGATTTTCTCAAATTCTATTCAACACCACATCCACATTAATCAAAACAATACAAAACACACCAACCACAATGATCAATTTTAAAACATTGTGCAATATGAGGTAATGGGTTTTTGTTTTCGATTTCCATAATAACAGAATCATGATAAACAGCAAAAGCGTGCTTAAATAGAAAAAATAATTCATGTGGCCAATATCAAAATAATTCACCAGCACTAGCATGGGAATCAAAGTTAAAAACGCCAAAATGGTCAACATCGTTTTTGAAACATTCTCACCATAAACTACAGGTATCGTATGATAATCCTGGGCCAAATCGCCTTTGATATTCTCCAAATCCTTAGTCAGCTCCTTCATGGAAATAATCAAAAACAAGAACATCGCATGGAAAAATATGACTGTTTCAAAATTGCGATAGTAGATAAAAATCGCAAAAAACGGTGTGATCATTAAAACCGCAGAAGTCAGATTACCAATAAAAGGCAGTCGCTTCAATTTATGTGAATACAGCCAAATTCCGAAAATATAAAGGGAAAAGAAAAGGACGGCATTAAAGGATACATAGCTCGCCATGACCACGGCCAAAAAATTTAAGATAAAGTAAAATGACAGTTTGGTATTCTGGCTTACCAATCGATCCAACATCGATTTGTGAGGACGATTAATCAAATCCTTTTCGGAATCATAAAAATTATTGATGATATAACCACCGGCAATCGCAGAGGCTGAAGCTAAAACCAACATAAACAAGTTCAGATCGAGCACCACTTCACGAAGTGGTCGATCGGGTGCCAAGATGTAAATGGAAGTCAAATATTGGGCAATAACAACGATCAGAATGTTATAGCCTCTAATGACAGAAAACATGCTAAAAAACTTAAGTAGAAGATGTTTCTGTTTTCTGGTTAGCATCGAAAAATGATTAAAACGCTAATGCACGTATAGCAAAATTGTTTAAAAATTATAAACAACCTCTAATTTGTGATCTTTAAGAGATACTCTGGCTTTATCGATGTCTTCAGTGAATCCTAAAATATAGCCACCACCACCTGAACCACAAAGTTTCAGATAATAATCATTCGTATCCAAGCCTTGTTTCCATAACGCATGGAACTGCTGCGGAATCATGGGCTTAAAATGATTCAAAGCCACTTTAGAAAGTTTTTTGGTGTTGAGAAATAACGATTTGAAATCGCCTTTTAAGAAGTCATCCACACAAGCATCGGTATGCTTAATGAATTGATTTTTGATCATTCTGCGGAAACCTTCCTGTTTCATATTTTCCATAAAAATATGAACCATTGGTGCAGTTTCGCCAGTCATGCCACTATCCAATAAAAACACTGCGCCTTTTCCATCACTTTTTTGCGACGGAATGCCAGTAGCTTCAATATTGTCTTTGGAATTGATCAAAATAGGAATGCTCAAATAACTGTTTAAAGGATCTAAACCTGATGATTTCCCATGGAAAAAAGATTCCATTTCAGAAAAAACAGATTTCAGGATCAATAGTTTTTCACGTGTTAAGTTCTCTAAAACGGTAATTTTATTATGCGCATATTTATCGTAAATCGCAGCCACTAAAGCACCACTGCTCCCTACGCCATAACCTTGAGGAATTGATGAATCAAAGTACATTCCAGCATTGACATCACTCTCTAAAGCCTGCATATCAAAAGTTACCAACTCTGGATTGATAAGCTTCAAATAATCCACATAGCGTTTAAGATTGCTATTAGACTTTATGGCATTTTCAGTTTGAAGTCCGTCAGTTTTCAACGCCCCATTGAAAAAATTATAGGGAATAGACAAACCTTTGGAATCTTTGATGATGCCATATTCGCCAAAAAGCAGGATTTTAGAGTAAAATAGAGGTCCTTTCATTTAGTGTAATGAAAAATTAATAGTGCAAAGTTAAGAATTATTCTTTAGATGATTTAACAATACTAACTAATAATCGCAACATCTCCTGCGCTTTAGGCTTATATTCCTTAAACTGATCAGCATCAATAAATTCGGTGACATGTAACAAATCGAGCCAATAATCAGTTTCATTAGCCTCCTTAAGACTAATTGACATTTTGTTGGTAAAATCTGCACGACTTTGAGCAAACTCAGCCTCCCTAACATTGGCACCAATTGAAGTTCCTGATTTTAAGAGCTGTCGTGACATGACATATTCCTTTTTATTGCCTGCTAAGTACTTATACAGATTCACTATGTCAACAGCAAATAGAAAACTTTTGTCTTTAATAATATTCGTCTTCATTTTTAAGGATTTATTGATTAGTGTTAACCAATATAAACCTTTTCTTTTTAATTTTTAACTATTCATTATCAATTAGTTTTGCTCCGAATCCAATTTGGTCACAAATAAAATGTCCATTTTGACAATACGCAACCAACTCGTTCTTAATAAATTGCAACACTTCCTCACTTTCATTTTTAGGATAAAGCACATGCACATTGGCACCTGCATCTAGCGTAAAACTGATATGCAAACCTGTTTCCTGTCTGAAGTCCCATATTTTATTAATGATCTCCAAGGTATTGGGTTTCATTAAGATAAAATAGGGTGTACTCGTCATCATCATCGCATGTAAGGTCAACGCTTCACTTTCAACCAAGGCATTAAACGCATTTAAATCGCCCGATTCCAAAATCTCTTTAAGACTATCCATATTTTGATGGGCTTGTTGAAATCTGTTTTGTGCATAAGGATGGTTATGCATTAAATTATGGCCAACCGTACTGCTTACCTGCTTTTCGCCTTTGTCAACCAACAAAATAGTGTCCTGATATTCCTTGAAATTCTCATGGACTTTGTAGGGATATTTTACGCCAAATAAATCAGTGCTACCTTCTATACAGTCGGTTTCTCCCCACACAATCACGTCGCCTTCAATACTTCTACAAGCACTTCCTGAACCTAAACGCGCTAAAAATGAAGCTTTTCGATTGAAATAAGCTTCATCAAGAGCGTTTTTATCTGCGCCTTGAACACCATCCGATTTCAACAATTGTTTTTCAACACTCATTAAGCACAACGCCAAAGCACTCATGCCACTTGCTGAAGACGCGATACCTGAGCTATGAGGAAAGGTGTTTTGGGTTTCAATTACAAAGTGATAAATTCTTAAAAACGGCAAATAAACTTCAACACGATCAAAAAAGGTTTGGATTTTTGATTTAAAATCATCCTTTAATTCACCATCTAAATAAATATCAAAAGAGAAATCAGTGTCGTCGTTCGTCCTTTTTGCGAAACTTAATGTTGTGATGGTTTTGCAATTATCTAATGTAAAACTCAGAGACGGATTTTCGGGGATTTGATCTTTTTTCTTCCCCCAATATTTAACTAAGGCGATATTGCTGGGAGACTCCCAAGTGACACTACCTTTTTCTACTAAAGTTTTATAAGTATTTGGAATAAAATCGTGTGCAGTCATGAGTTATTTTTCTTCGGACAAAAACCTATTTCAAAAGACAGATTTCTGAATTATTTCAACCAGATGCAAAAATAAGAAATCCTAATGGTCTTTTTCATTGACCGATGACATTGCCAACAATTTTACCATGGTGTTATAATTTCTGGCCGTTGCTGTGACGTTCAATTTTCGCTCAAAAGAATTCATATTGAATTTCGCTTGTCCGTAACCAGCACCATTGTAAAAATAAAGGCCATCCTTTTTGATGACAAACGTCTCATTTTCAAATGTTATTTTGGAGACTTCTTCAACCAACTCGTTATCAGGAATTCTACTAAACATTATAAAATAACTCTTTTCCTTTATTTCATTGGAAAAAGGACAGGCCTCAAAAATTATTTGCAATTCCTCATGCGTTTTGACAATAACTGAAACCTCAAATCCGAAATGAGCATGAATGGATTTCTGGATTTTATCTTCTATCCCTTCTATTTTATCAGATGAATGGAAAATGACGTTGCCACTTTGGATGTAGGTTTGAACATTTTGAAACCCTGCTTTTATCAATAGCTGACGCAGCTCTGCCATTGGGATTTTATGATGCCCGCCGATGTTAATTCCTTTTAAAAGAGCGACGAATGTGGTCATGCTTAGAAGTCTTGGGATTGGTTTAAAATTCTCAATATAATAATTCTATCTCTGAATATAGTATAATGGATAGAATATTGAAAATTCTCTAAACTTACAATTCTCACCTTCTTATATCTTACTTGAAATGCTTTAGGCATCGCGCAAATAATTCTCAATTGTTCCAGTAAGTCTTCAATAAAATCCTCCTCTTTTTCATATAACCTAAAATAACAAATCGCCCTGTCCAAATCCACATCGGCTTCGTTAGAAATTTCATAATTTACGTCCATAACGTTTTAGAATTTCTGAAAGTGGTTTCGTTTCAAGTGTTCCTTTCTCCATTGCATCCAACATATCATCCATCATCTTTTTATATTCTTCTGAAGGCTCACTATAGCGTATGGCGACATCTTCTAAAGTATATTCGAGGTAATTCTTTAAAGAGCGCTTTTGAAGTTTGGCTTGTTGTTCTAAAATTTTAATCGCTTTATTGTCTAATTCTATAAGTTTTTTTGTCTTTCCCATGATGTATAGATTATATATATCTAATATATAAAAAATATATGATTTAGAGAGCAAACTCAAGAGATTTTTAAAAACATATAGTTCGCTTATAAGTGCTTATAGAACCAACGAAAAGTTTTGAGTTGAACAAAACAGAGCCTGATTTCTATAAAATTAAACACCGATTTCCCCGCTACCCTATCAAATCAAAAACGATTCTTTAGTGAAGATTATTTTATTGCTAAAGTAAAGTTAAAATAGAAAATTCCATCAAAACCCATAAAGCTGTAGTACAGCAATTTACACAAATAAGCAAATATTTTTTAATAGCGAGATCTATTTTCAAGGCCACAAAATCAGCATTTTACCGATAACATTTGTACTTTTGCCGAAATTTCATCATTCCACTCGCCCCCAATGACATGAGTTTATTAAAATCCTATCTGATATTTGTAGCAATTTATTGCACTTCCTTTGCTAGCTATTCTCAGTTAAGAGCAAGTCATATCAATAGCCAAGAACGATTAAATCAGCTTATTTCGCAAGATAGCATCTACGAAGTAACCTTGCTTTTGAATGCAGATCTTGCGCATGCCCAATACCATCACCTGCCCTCATCTTTAGCCTATACCAATCAAGCTTTAGGCACCGTTTTTTCAGGGATTGAAAGTCATGAAACTGCCGCCAAATATTATACAAGGGCTTTTGAAATTTATGACTCACTCAACAAGTTCAATGAGGTTGACAACGTATTGACTCATTTGGCACGAAGTTACGTGGATGGAAAAAACTACGAGAAATTTGACAGCCTCATTCCCATAGCTCTTGATTACTCAAAACGCCTTTACACCATTAATCTTTTTTACAATTTAGAATCCGAAGTCCGCAAAAATTATTTTATCAAAGATTATGATGATGCTTTACAGAATTCAGACAAAGCGCTTGAGCAATTAAATAACTATGATTTTATCTCTGAGCACGATAAAGCTGAAAAAAAACGATGGGAAGCTGCTTTTGGATACTATAAGGCTGTGGCCCTAATTAATTTGGGTCAATCTGAACAAGGCTACAAAGTACTCTTCGATATAGACTCTGAACAATTTCATGTTAAAGATAAGGAGCACCTTTTCCCATTAAGTCAAATTTCGACCTTTAATTTTTATAAATTCAAATATTATAAAGAATATACCGATCAACTGGATTTAGCAAACCGCTACCTTCTCAAATCAGATTCATTAAAGTTTCTTGCAGTTAAGAGTCTTCAAAAAAAAATATCTGAAAACGGAGATCTTATTTATAAGATAATCAATAAGGAAAAAGAATTACAACTTGCCCATTCGAAGAGAAACGAAGGCAGACTGCTTTATAATGCCTTTTTAATCGCCACAATCGTGTTGAGTTTAATCCTAATTGGGGCAGGAATTTTCTTCTATTATTACTACAACAATAGAAAACATATCAAAGCAATCAACTTAAGACTTAAAGAATCCAATAAAAAATTAAAACGGATTGACAAAGAGCGTCTTGAATTTTTTTCCATCTTAAGCCATGAATTAAGAACACCAATATATGGCATCAATGGCCTTACCACATTAATTGAACAAGAACAATCTCCTGAGAAAAGAAAAGGTTATTTAAATGCACTGATCACCTCCAGCAATTATATTTCTGTCCTTATTGACAACGTTTTACAAATCTCAAAATTAAAATTTGAAAACAAGACTCTGCATTTAAAACCCACCAATTTTTCTCAGTTCATAAAAAACACTACAACCTCCATAAAAATTTCAGCAAACCAAAAAGGACTGGAATTTTACACCAATATAGAAAAAACCATTTGTAAAGAATTTTTATTGGTGGACAAGGTTGTGTTAAGCCAAATTTTGATCAATCTTACCTATAACGCCATTAAGTACACATCGAAGGGATTTGTATCCCTTAATGTTACTGAGAAGCAGAGAACAGATTCACACGTTAAATTATTATTTGAGATTAAGGATTCAGGCATTGGGATTCAGAATAAAAATCGGGACATCATTTTCAATGCATTTGAAAACACGACATTTTTAGAAAAGAATAGCTCAGGCTCCGGACTGGGCCTTTATATAGTAAAAACCTTGCTGAAAAGTTATAATGCTCAAATCGAATTTACTTCAAAGCCGAATGAAGGAAGTAACTTTTTCTTTGAAATTAATTTTGAAATTGCCGAATTACCAAAATCTAATGGTCAACTCACGCCTACTGCCCTTGACACCCCTTCTAAAATTCTTATTGTAGATGATAACCACATCAATTTATTGGTCACTCAAAAAAATGTAGAAAAAATTCCGGGATATTTTTGTGAAACTGCTACTCGCGGTAAAGAGGCCATCTGCCTTGTAAAAGAGAAAGATTTTGACATGGTGCTAATGGATATCAACATGCCGGACATGGATGGTTATGAAGCTACCAAACATATTAGATTGTTCAATCCTAACATTCCAGTTTTGGCATTAACGGCTTTAAATTCTGTTGAAGTTCAAAACAAAGCTAAAGCTTGCGGGATGAATTACGTCATCACAAAACCGTATGAATTTGAAGTATTTAAATCCGTGATTTTGAAATACAGCCATGTGATTCAAGATAATTAGCTTTAAATAGCTTTTGCGACAATATAGGCACCAGTCCATGCATTTTGGAAGTTAAAACCTCCTGTAACAGCATCAATATTTAATACTTCTCCGGCAAAAAATAGATTTTTGTGAAGTTTACTTTCAAAGGTTTTAAAATTGACTTCTTTTAAGTCAATACCTCCAGCAGTCACAAACTCTTCTTTAAATGTGCTTTTTCCGTCCACTTTAAAAATGGCCTGGGTCAATTGCGAAGACAAATCCTCCAACTGTTGCTTATTCAAATCTGCCCAACGTGTTACTTGAGTGATATTTGAAGCCATAACCAATTTATGCCAAAGACGTTTAGGCAAATCAAATTGCGGTGCGTTAAACACAGTTTTCTTAGCTAAATCCTGTTTGAAATCTTTTAAAATACTTAAGCAATCTTCAAGAGATTTTCTGATAAAATTAATTTCAATCTCAAATTTATAATCACGATTGGCGAGTTCAATGGCACCAAAAGCGGAAAGCTTTAAAATGGCAGGCGCGCTCATGCCAACATGGGTAATTAGCAAAGGCCCTTCTGAATACAAATCAGTACCGACCACTTTGACTTCGACGTTTTGAGCCACCACTCCGGGAATATCCTTGATGCGCTCATCTTTGATATTAAAAGTGAAAAGCGATGGCACTGGCTGTGAAATACTGTGACCTAAATCTTCCAGTAATTTCCAGATTTTTGGATTGCTTCCTGTGGCAATGACCAATTTTTTGCAGTAAAAAACGTCTGATTGTGTTTCTATTTTAAAATGATGGTCGAAATCTTTAGATTCAGCTCGGGAGGACGGCGAAATACTTTTGACACTTTCATTATATAGTACCTCAACCTTATGTTTCTTGGCTTCGTTTAAAAAACAATCAATGATAGTTTGTGAAGAATCAGTAACTGGAAACATCCGCCCGTCCTCTTCAATTTTAAGTTCCACGCCTCTTTTTTCAAACCAATCAATGGTGTCGCCCGTCATAAATTGATGAAAAGGCCCTAATAATTCCTTTTCACCTCTTGGGTAATTTAATACCAATTCTGAGGGAACAAATTCGGCATGCGTCACATTACAGCGTCCGCCACCTGAAATTTTGACTTTTTGCAAACCTTCTTTACCACGTTCAAGAATCGCGATTTTTAATTTTGGATGGCGTTCTGCAATGTTGATGCCCGCAAAAAAACCTGCGGCACCACCACCAATAATAATGATGTCTTTTATGTTCATATGCGATCGGGGAAATCAGAAATGAGACCATTAACGCCATAACTTTTCATAAGCGCAATGTCCTTAAATTCATTAACCGTCCATGTATTGACTTTATAGCCCAAATTCTGAATTTCTTTTACTTTATTTTTATTCAATAACTGAAAATCCGGATGAATGGCTTTTGCCTTAATTGTTTTTGCAAAGTCAATAGCGTCTTCAATATCAGATTCGGTTAAAACAGCCAAAGGTATATTTATATTGCTATTAAAAACCGTTTTTAATTGTTCAAAATCAAAACTGGACACGATAAATTGTTCGTAGTTCCAATCTTTCGTTTCTATGTATAATTGGATAATCTTGCAAGTATCTTCAGCTGTTCGCTGCCCTTTTAATTCAATATTCAAAAGGCATTTTTTATTTATCAAGTCTAAAACCTCCAATAAGGTCGGAATTTTAAATTTTCCGTTCACTTTAAGCGCTTTCAAGTCGTCAAGCGTTTTTTTTGTAATTTCTCCAGTAGCTTCGGTCAATCTTTCTAAAGTGAAATCATGAAAAACGACCAACTCTCCAGTTTGACATAAATGCACGTCTATTTCTATGCCATCAACGCCTAAATCTATGGCTTTCTGCATGGATTCTAAGGTGTTTTCTGTCACGTAGCCTGTGGCACCGCGATGGCCTATTTTCAGTATTTTATTCACATTCAATAGTTTCTGGTTTCTTTTATTTCCCTCCTTCACTAAAGCTAGCGGCGGGCAGGCTAGTTTCTATCGTTGTAAGCAAAGCTACTATTGGAATTTGTTATTTTCGTAATTGGAATTTTAAAAACTATTTAGGCCTCAACAGTCCTTCCTGGGCTACTGACGCAACAAGCGTCCCATCTCTGGTAAAGATATTTCCTTGTGCAAATCCGCGAGCGCCTGCAGCATTTGGAGTTTCAATGGCATATAACAACCAATCATCAAAATCAAAATCCCTGAAAAACCACATGGAATGATCCAAACTTGCAGTGACCGTATTTCCCCAATGCGCTTTGCTGGCGTGGCGGTTCATCACTGCGGCCAAAATATTATAATCGGAAACATAGGTCAGGATTTGTTGTTTTGCGGCGACATCCAATTGTGAGGAGTCTCCTTTTAACTTAAACCACACGTTGGTAAATGCAGGCAAATCTTTTCTATCGAAGGGATTGATCAATTCAACTGGCTTAAATTCGACAGGACGATCAGCCGACAAAAAGTTCTTTGTTTTTTCTGGAATGAAATCGCCAAACTGATTTAACACTTCCGTCCAACTCAATAATTCTTCAGGTTTTTTGATGGCTTCATCCATTTTGATTTGGTGATTGTAACCTTCTTCCTTTTTTTGGAATGACGCCGACAGAATGAAAATAGTCAAACCATTTTGTAAAGCCGTGACACGTCTGACAGAAAAACTGCCGCCATCGCGAATAATACTAACGTCATATATTATTGGCACCTCCAAGTCTCCAGCTTCCAAAAAATACGCATGTATCGAATGCAGCACCCGATTATTCGTAATCGTTCGTGAAGCGGCATTAACAGCTTGCGCCAACACTTGACCTCCAAAAACATTTGGACTCCCAACGGTTTTACTAAAACCCTCAAATTGTGTAGGATCAAGTTGTTTTAAAGTGATCAGCTCAATTAAATCTTGAACATTGTTCATAGTATGTGTTTTTAAGCCTTTCAAAGGTATCCAAATGAATGTAAAATGAAAACAACCTCGCCTATTAAATCGTAAAATCAGATTTATTTTGAGATTTCAACCTCATCATTCGGCTTTTAATGACCGATAAATCTGCTTCATTTTGTAGATTATTAACCACATCCTGATATAGATTATTGATCTCTTTGATGATTGTCTTTTTGTATTGGACATCAACCGCTTCTGCCTGTTGCAGCAAATATTCAAGCATCATGAATAATTTTTGAACGACTATAATATCATGTTTACAATACGTCCGCAAGGCAGCCATAACATTGTATATCAACGCTTCAAAACTTACCGTTTTTATACTCACGTAGGCATTGTCATCATCATCAAACAGGAAACTATTATCCAGTTTCTTCATTCGAAGTGCAAACAAATCGGTCAAATAATCAATGGCATTGATGGCCGTCCCAGGATCATTGATGCCAGGAGACATGGCTTTTAACGCGATTTCTGTGATTTGCTTAAATGCCAACACATAATTTTCGGCAACGAGTTCATTCTTTGAAAAATGAAAATAATTCAGAAGTTCATCAATGCTTTCTTCGTCCAAATCAGCACCCGAATATCTCAGCATGGGCAAGTCTTTCAGAATAAAAACACCTTTAATTTGTGCAATTTCAATTTTAATCTTTTTTTCTTTTGCAAAACTGGCCAAGGACTTTAAACTGACATCTTGAAAATAACCGGATTTTTTAGACTCTACCGTTTGCCAACTTGCAGTATCAGGGAATTTCGCTTCCGCAGATTTTTCATTGGCAATCAACTTGCTTAATCGTTCATAAGCATCATCAAAAATCTTGTCCATGATCGTTCCAACCTGTATTTGCTGGGAGATGGAATGGATAAAGTAAATGAAGGATGCCAAGCACACCGTCATAAATACAATGGCCAACAAAACTGAAAAACCAGGCAATTGGTACTTATCGCCATGCGGAGTTATGGACACCAATGTGAAAATACAATACAGCAAGGTCGCATTGTAAATCCCTAAAATCAACTGATGTCTTCTGTTCGATATCAATCCCGGAAGTAATCGTGGCGAAAAATTACTGGACGCCTGATTGAGTAAAATCATGACCAAGGAAAAACTGAAAACCATAATAGAAATCAATCCACCAATAAAAGTGGACAAGAGATCTCGTGCCGTGTCAATATTGTTGACGACCAAAAGTGGAGCGTTATCTACCAAGTATTTTGAAACACCCAAACCTTCTAGATAAATCATAATAAAAGCAAATAACAACCCTCCTAAACTAATCAATGACGGATAGAAAGCAATGTTGCTTTCTAATTTGATGATGTAGTCAAGAATATTATAAAATTGCTTTTTCATAAATTATCGTATTGTTTATCAATATTTCGTCGGACAACTCAAAAATTATATCCCAATCCGAATGAAAATCTCTCGCCATCTTCGCCGGTAAATAGATTGAATGTACCTGATAGATATTGCACTGTTGTAATTCTCAAACCGCCGCCATCATCATTATGCCATTTATTAGAAAAATCGTCATTTTGCCAAACTCTTCCAAGATCTCCTGCGGCTTATTGTTTTCCGAAGCAAAATATTGCACCCATGAGCTGTCATCTTTAAAAACAGTGAGCACAGCAAATCCTTGATTTCCGTAAGCAAAAACACCATGATTCTTTAAATTGACTGCCGACGTTTTTGATCCTGCTCCAGAAACAATCTGTTTGATATTCCCGTTGTCATTGTATTGTAGGGTATGCTCGTGACCAGAAACAAAAACAATGTTGCCATTTTCAGTCGCTAAGTTTTCCAATCGATTCATTAAATCGTTATACAATTCATTGTATCTATCTTGAATGGAAACCCCGCCTTGCGCCCTAATCTGAATGGCTAAGGACGCCAATCCTGGCATTGGAATTTTCTTTTGAACAGGAAATAAATGTTTTTCAAGCGCAAACTGTCCGCCATGAGTAGCGTTGGTATACATTGGGTGATGCATTGCAAAAACGATGGTTTTACCATGAGCATTTTTGATTTCGTTTTCAAGTTCTAGCATCAAACGCTCCCGTGTTTTTATAACGCAATTTTCATTGATGGTCGGATGATGATCCCAGTTTTCAAGATACCATTGGGTGTCGATGATAATCATGTGAATGGTTTCACTCACCTCAATAGTTTTTAGCGGACAACCATCTTCTGGAAAAAAACAATTCTCATCAAGCGCTTTTTTGATGTATTGTTCTTCACGTCGCACACCAGTGACGCCTCCGCCCGCATACCATTCGTGATTCCCAGGAATGAAGATGCTCTGCCCTTTAAAATCTGCCACAGCTTTTACTTGGGGATTAAGCATATGTTCAGCGTCAGTTCGGTACTTATTTTTTGGCTCCGGAAGTCCGGATGGATAGATATTATCGCCCAAAAACAAGGTGTAATCGCCTTTGGTATTTTTATCTGAAAGATAATCACGAAACACGGTTAGACCTTGAGACATGCCATGCATTGGGGATAAACCAGCATCGCCAACCAAATAAAAAACCTTATCCACTTCTTTATCCGGAAAAACATTTTCCTGAACATCGACGTCCAAATACTGTAGCTTGTAGGATGCATAAGCTTTTATATGGAAGGGAAACGAAATAAGGACGCTGAGGTTTTTAGTGTAATTCATTAATATTGACTTTTTCAGAATATTTTCTAAGAAATAATTGGAATTAAAAATGAATATCTAATCCTTCCTAAGGACTCCATATTCAATGAGAATTGTCCTTAATTTTAAAGATACGAATTAATTTATTTCAAGGACTCGTCAAATTGAATGCCCACTTATTTCAAAAAACTGCCGTCAAGAACTACAGGACAACATGGAGCAGCCAACTTTATGACGCGCCCATTCTGGTCGTTTGGCAAACCATTTTT
>NZ_JBDSLS010000099.1:0-4228 GCF_039916245.1 Gelidibacter sp. | reverse complement strand
TACCATTCCGAACAGAGAAGTTAAGCCCGTTTGCGCCGATGGTACTGCATCTCGTGGGAGAGTAGGTCGCCGCCTTTTTTGAGAGTCCCCAACATTCATTTGTTGGGGACTTTTTTTGTTTGTATGGTTTTGTAACTTCGTCTATATCAAATAATTTATAAGTATATAGATGATTTTTTAAATCTAAAAGATGTCCGAAAACTTGTCAATTTTGTGTATTTTCAAATGCTGTTAGAAATAGCTTATAATGGAAGTAAATAAAGATATAGAGTTAGCGTGGGATTTTGTAAACAATACCAATCAGAACGTTTTTTTAACGGGAAAGGCCGGCACTGGGAAGACCACGTTTCTTCATAATTTAAAACATAAATCTTTAAAGCGCATTGTGGTGGTGGCTCCTACAGGAGTTGCTGCAATTAATGCGAAAGGGGTTACCATTCATTCTTTTTTTCAATTACCTTTTGGTCCAATTTTGCCAGACGCTGATACAAGTCAGTCGTCGGGCTTCAATAAAAAATTCAGTAAAACCAAAATCAATATTATTAAATCCATGGATTTATTAATTATTGATGAAATAAGTATGGTGCGTGCTGATGTTTTGGACGGTATTGACAAAACTTTGAAACGGTTCAGGAATAGAAACAAAACCTTTGGTGGGGTGCAAGTGCTCATGATTGGAGATTTGCAGCAACTATCGCCCGTGATTAGAGAGAATGAATGGCAACTTCTTAAACCGTATTATCAAACAGGATATTTCTTCAGTAGTCATGCGTATCAGCTCTGTAACGCCATTACTATAGAACTTCGACATATTTATAGACAGGAAAATCCCAAGTTTATTGAGATTCTGAACGAAATTAGAAACAATACGCTTTCAGAAGCTGCGGCAAACGAATTGAATAAGCGTTATATCAAGGATTTCAGACCAGATCCGAAAGAAGGGTATATTGCATTGACCACGCATAACAATCGTGCAGAACAGGTTAATAATGCTGAATTGGAAGCTTTAACTTCCAAGGAACAAAAGTATAAAGCAAAAGTGTCAGGAAAATTTCCTGATCATGCCTATCCAAATAATGAAGAGCTCATATTAAAGGTCGGTGCGCAAGTGATGTTTATCAAAAATGATAGCTCTCCTGAAAAGCGTTACTTCAATGGGAAAATCGGAAAAGTCATTTTGTTGGATAAAGATGAAGTGGTCGTAAAATGTCCGGATGATGAGTTTAATATTGTGACAACGCCCGAAGAATGGGAGAATATTAATTATTCTGTAAATCCTGAAACGAAAGCCATCACAGAAGATAAAATAGGTTCCTTTATCCAAATGCCGTTGCGTTTGGCTTGGGCCATTACCATACATAAAAGTCAAGGTCTAACATTCGAAAAGGCCATTGTAGATGCTCAAGGTGCATTTGCACATGGACAAACTTATGTGGCGTTAAGCCGATGTAAATCTTTAGAAGGTCTGATTTTAAAAAGTAAGATTGATTCGAGCCAAATTATCAATGACCAACAGGTGAGTTCATTTACTAAAACATCGGCGGAGAACCAACCTGATGAAAACACACTACAATCAGCTCGAAAAACTTTTCAATTGGAGTCCATTCAAGAGATTTTCGATTTTTACGAGTTTTTATATCCAGCTAATCGTTTAATGGACATCTTTTATAAAAATAGAGGCAGTGTTCAAGGGAATGTAGAATTACCTTTGATAACCATGAAAGACGGGATTACAAATCTCTTAAAGGTTAGTAATGGTTTTAATGTACAATTAAAACAAATCGCTGATGCTGATGATTTACCTGAAACTAATACTGCTATTCAAGATCGGTTTAAAAAGGCCATTGCTTATTTCAAAACCGAAACCGAAAAATGTGTCATGGACACCTTAAAGTCTTTCAATTATTCTACCGACAATAAAGCCATTGAAACTGATCTCGTTAAAAGCCTGGACGTCATAGAAGAATTATTGGCGGCTAAATTGTCTTATTTTAATGGATTGGCAGAAGGATTTTCTACTCAGAAATTTTTGGAGTTACGAGCCAAGTCGGTATTCTTGACTAAAGATAAACCCAAAAAGACCAGATCTTCGGTGATTGATGGTACGATCAATATTGAATTATTTGAATTATTACGAGAATTGCGGAATGAGATTGCGAATGAAAATGGCCTTGTGCACTATCAGATTTTCACTCAAAAAGGATTGTATGAGATCTGTGAAGTGCTACCTATTACTAAAAAGCAACTTTTAGAAATCGATGGTTTTGGAAAAGTCCGTGTAGAGAAATATGGAGATCAGATTTTGGAGGTCATCAAAGCCTATTGTGAAGAAAATGACATTGAAACTGATGATACTATCGAATTTGAAAAGCGGCCAGAACCAAAGAAGAAAATCGCTAAAGGCGAATCCGACAAAATATCATTAGAATTATACCAATCAGGCAAAACGATTGCTGAAATTGCTGCAGAACGTGAACTTGTGGAAACAACCATCTTTGGTCATTTATCTAAATTTGTCGTTACTGGAGAAGTTGATGTAAAGGATTTGATTTCTGAAGAACATTTTAAAGAACTCACTGAACTCATCCCAAAACATACGTTTGAGAATCTAACCGATTTAAAACGTCAGCTGGATGATAAATATAGCTATAGTGACATTCGTTTAGTGCTAAATACTATGGAGAACCCATCTGATAAAACAAAAAAAAGACCCAATCTAAGTTGAGTCTTCCGTAAATAATATCTAAAGAAAAATTATTCCTTAATAAGATTTCGTGAAATCACAATTTTCTGAATCTCTGAAGTGCCTTCATAAATCTGTGTGATTTTCGCATCGCGCATCAAGCGTTCCACATGATATTCTTTAACAAAACCGTTTCCACCATGAATCTGAACCGCTTCAATGGTATGCTCCATAGCCACTTTGGAGGCAAATAATTTTGCCACTGCACTTGAAACGTCATAATTATTACCTTGATCTTTATCCCAAGCGGCTTTCATTACTAAATGACGCGCCGCTTCAATATCGACGTACATATCGGCCAATTTAAAAGCGATCGCTTGATGGTTACAAATTTCGGTGCCAAAAGCTTTACGTACTTTGGAATATTTTAATGCCAATTCATAAGCCCCCGCAGCAATTCCTAACGCTTGCGCTGCAATACCAATGCGTCCGCCAGAAAGAGTTTTCATGGCAAACCGGAATCCTGAGCCATCCTCACCAATTCTGTTTTCCTTGGGAACTTTCACATCATTAAACTGAAGGGTGTGCGTATCACTTCCTCTAATACCTAATTTGTCTTCTTTTGGACCAATATCAAAACCTGGCATCCCTTTTTCAAGAATGAAGGCGTTTATACCGTGAGAACCTTTGTGCTTGTCCGTTTGGGCAATTACCAAATACACATCGGCACGTCCACCGCTGGTAATCCAGTTTTTGGTGCCGTTAATGACATAATGGTCACCTTTGTCTATCGCTGTCGTTGTCTGAGAAGTCGCATCACTTCCAGCTTCTGGTTCACTCAAACAAAAGGCGCCCACATACTCTCCAGTTGCCAGTTTAGTAAGATATTTTTGTTTTTGCTCCTCGCTGGCAAAAGCTTCCAAACCATAACAAACTAAAGAGTTATTTACAGAAACAATGACGGACGCTGAAGCATCGATTTTGGATAATTCTTCCATAATCAATACATAAGAAATCGCATCCATCCCGCTGCCGCCATATTTAGGATCTACCATAATCCCTAAAAAGCCTAGATCCCCCATTTTTTTAACCAGTTCTTTTGGGAACACTTGCTTGTTATCGCGTTCAATAACACCTGGAAGGAGTTCAGTAATGGCAAAATCACGTGCAGCGTCACGGATCAATTTATGTTCTTCAGTTAGCGTAAAATCCATCTTATAAAATAATTGTTGATTTATTAAAAAACGAATCCAAATATAAGGTTTTACTAGTATTTTATCAATTTGAATAGCTATTTTTACGGCTATGAACAAAAATCACTACAACGTAATAGGAGTTATGTCAGGCACGTCCTTGGATGGATTGGATATTGCGCATTGCACTTTCACCTGTTCGGAGGGTTGGGAATTTAAAATATTGGAGGCCGAAACCTGTCCGTACCCATCTGATTGGGTTGAGAAACTAAGAAACCTGGTAACATTTACTAAGTTAGAATTAGTCCAATTGGATGAAGAGTATACCAGTTTTATAGGAGATGCAATCCGT
>NZ_JBDSLS010000098.1:0-5466 GCF_039916245.1 Gelidibacter sp. | reverse complement strand
ATTGAAATTTAAATGTGCCGATCAGTTTTATCTTAAAAATCATTAAGGTTTGGAAAACTAAAGGGTTCGGTTAGATGAAAATTATTATTTGTCTTACTTTTTTTTGCAATCGAGTCAATTTTTAGGAAGTAATCAAACTAAATTTAGAAGAATAAATCAAAATGTTTTATTTTCTAAGCTCTCTTTCCCTAATGAGTTAGTTACGAGAAAATTAAACACCTCTTTCATTGTAGTAGGGAAAACTTCGTTTGAGTAATTATCTAATTTTAAAGAAATCCTATTTTACGGTTTTCCTCTATTTTTTAATTCGAGAATTTATAAGTTAAGTAAATTCTCTAAAACAGGTGATTCTTAAAACTATTATGAAAGAATATCATGAATTTCTAATCTTTAAAATTGAACAAAATGGCGAACACAAAATCAAAAGGGACTGCAGACAGCAAAGCTAGCAAGACCAGTTCAAAAGGAACATCAAAAAAGAGTTCCTCAACAACAATGAAATCATCTCAACTCATGAAATTATTTGTAGATGAATTAAAAGACATTTATTGGGCCGAAAAAGCTTTGACCAAGGCGATTCCCAAGATGATTAAAAACGCAACCTCAGAAAAGTTAATTGCTGCTTTAGAAAGTCACTTGGCGGAAACAGTACATCAAGTTAGTCGGGTGGAGGAAGTCTTTGAAGTAATCGGCAAAAAAGCCACTGCTATAAAATGTGAAGCAATGGCCGGATTAGTTAAAGAAGCCGAAGAAATAATGGAAGAATGTGAGGAAGGACCAATGCGTGACGCCGGCATTATTTCCGCAGGGCAGAAAGTTGAGCATTATGAAATTGCATCTTATGGTACCCTTCGTCAGTTTGCAGTAACACTTGGCTTGACAAAAGCAGCTCAATTATTGGAAGAAACCTTGAAGGAAGAAAAAGCAGCTGATAAAAAATTGACTCAAATTGCTGAATCAGAGGTGAATGTTGAGGCGGCGGAAGAAGAATCCAAGTAATTTATTGATTATACTGTGAAGTGCGGTAAATTATGTTTGCCGCACTTTTTTGTGAGCGGTATTAAATGAATCTTTTTATTTTCGATTTAGAAAGTCGACAAATTTTGTCTTAGATTGATTAAAATCCCACAACTTTTTGACTTGATCCAATTTTTTGACTTGATCCGTTGTACCTACAATAAAAAAGGCAGTTACAAATCAATGTAACTGCCTTATTATCAAGTAGCGAGAAGGGGGCACGATCCCCTGACCTCCGGGTTATGAATCCGACGCTCTAACCAACTGAGCTACCTCGCCATTATGTTTTTTATGAAAGCCTCTGGATTTTAAATCCGACGCTCCCCGCCCGAACGTGCCTTTTCGGGACGGGCAGGTAACCAACTGAGCTACCTCGCCATTCTTAATTTTATCAGGAATTATAAGATTTTTCAATCCGTCGCTTCCTGCATTTATTTAAGGCTGCAAATATAAAAACAAATTCTATGTCTGCAAGCATTAATCCCAATAAAATCTAGATTAAATTATTTTCAAGCAATTTGTCTTTAAACTAAACAATTAATTATATATTGACCACGCTAACAAAAAATTTTATGGAAGACAAAATTAAAATTGAGATGGAATTTCCCATTCATTCATCTCCTCAGCTTTTATATCAA
Source organism: Gelidibacter sp. (assembly GCF_039916245.1). GTDB lineage: Bacteria > Bacteroidota > Bacteroidia > Flavobacteriales > Flavobacteriaceae > Gelidibacter. Next base: position 3,811 of record NZ_JBDSLS010000098.1, on the reverse strand, counting down.
TATATATCGACACCTTCTGGCCTTTCAGAGTGGTTTGCTGATAACGTAAACTCTCGTGGCGAAATGTTTACGTTTATCTGGAATGACAGTGAAGAGAAGGCTAAACTATTGAGTAAAAAAAGCGACGAACGTATTAAATTCAGATGGTTAGCAGATGAAGAAGAAGGGGATTCCTATTATTTTGAGATCAGAATCCAAGTGGATGAAATTACCAAAGACGTATCTATTATCGTTACTGATTTTATTGAGGAGGATGAGGTCGATGAAGCTAAGATGCTTTGGGAAAATCAAATTTCAGATTTGAAACAGGTTTTAGGATCTGCTTAGGCGGACTCTTTTTAAAATAGTATATTTGTCTCGATTTTTTAAAAACTTCGAGACTTTTTTTTATGGTTAATTTTAACGGAACCCTTCACGATACTTCTTCAAATTTATTATCATTGGAAAACAGGGGCTATACCTATGGCGATGCACTGTTTGAAACCCTAAAGGTGGTGCACGGAAAGGTGCTATTTTGGGAAGATCATTATTTTAGGTTAATGTCCTCTATGCGCATTTTACGCATGGAAATCCCAATGAATTTTACCATGGAATTTCTTGAAAGTGAAATTTTAAAGACTGTTGAAGCCAATGCACTGATGGCCGCTTCGGCGAGGGTACGTATTAATGTGCATCGCGAGGCCGAAGGAAAATATACACCTTCTACTAATGCTATTGGTTATAATATGGTGACTGAAAAATTGGCTTCTGATTTTTATGTGTTAAGTCAAGAGCCGTATACCGTAGAGTTGTTCAAGGATTTTTATGTGGCTCCTGGATTATTGTCAACTTTGAAGACCAATAATAAAAGCATTAATGTGCTGGGAAGTATTTTCGCCAAGGAAAATAATTTTCACAACTGCTTTTTATTAAATACGGATAAAACAGTTGTTGAAGCATTAAATGGAAATCTGTTTTTGGTGAAGGACCGCGTGATTAAAACGCCGCCTTTATCGGAAGGCTGTCTTAAAGGCATTATGAGAAAACAAATTATGGAACTTGTAGAGAAACTTGAAGGATATGTCTTAGAGGAGGCTCCGATTTCTCCCTTTGAACTTCAAAAAGCCGATGAATTATTTATAACGAATATCATCGTTGGCATTCAACCGATAACCAAGTATAGGAAAAAGGAATATACAGCAGACGTGTCAAAATTGATTTTGGAAAAGCTGAATATTAAAATAAGACTTTCTTAATTGTAGCTTGGATTTTCTGGTGCATTGGACCAGATGCTGTATTCGCCACCTAATTCGAGCATTTTTTCTTTCCAGAAACTGCTGTCTTTTTTTTCGATGATGGATTTTTTATAGATGTTTTCAGTGACAATACAAGAGTTTGTTTCGAGTTCAGTATCCAGTTGAGTCGGTTCCCATCCCGAATACCCAAGGAAAAAACGAATATCACAAGCTTTTATCTCACCACTATTGATCAGGGCCAAAGCGATATCGAAATTTCCTCCCCAATAAATGCCCAATGAAATCTCTATGCTTTCAGGGATTAAATCGGGAACCTTATGTATAAAATAAAGATTGTCCTGTTCAACAGGACCTCCGTTATAGACTTTGAAGGACGCTTTAGTATGTGGCACTAAATCCTTTAAGGTATATTTTAAAGGTTTATTCAATATAAAACCTATAGAGCCCTCATCTGAATGATCTGCCAATAAAATAACAGAACGGTTAAAAGAAGTATCGTCGATAATGGAAGGTTCAGCTATTAAAAGATGTCCTTTTTTGGGCTTAATTGTAATCATAAGTCATGATTTTGAAATTAAAGCTAAAACATATTATTTGAAAAAGCAATTTTTTTGTTAAAAAAGGACACAAAAAAAATCCACCCTAGCGAGTGGATTCTTTAATATATCTAATATGATATTAGTTTACTGCGTTGCTTAAATCTGAACCAGCTTTAAACTTTACTACGTTTTTAGCTTCGATTTGAATAGTTTTTCCCGTTTGTGGGTTTCTTCCTTCTCTTGCTGATCTGTTAGAAACTGACCAAGATCCGAATCCTACTAAAGAAACTCTGTTACCTTTTTGTAAAGAGCTTTCGATATCATTTAATAAAGAATCCAATGCTTTTTTAGCTGCTGCTTTCGTAATGCCAGCATTTTCAGCCATTCCATTGATTAAATCTGTTTTGTTCATAAAGTTATTTTTTTAATTATTAAAAATAGTTGGGTTAAACATTTTGTCAAATCCTTCTACAAATTTATACGGATTATTCATTCACGCAAGTAATGGCGAGGGAAATGCGAGTATTTGTTAATAACTTTGAGTAATTGTTAATAAACGCAATCGGTTTTTTGCTTTTTTATGTTATATCAGTATTCATGAGGGTTTAGAGCATTTTATCGTCTTCAGAAAAATTAAAACCATTCAAAAGTGATCGAATGTCCATTTTTCGCTTCCCAGGGAGCTGCATTTCCTTAATAATTAAGTAACCGCCTTGGACTGATACTTTTAGGTCAGTTTTTGTAGTTATGATCGTTCCTACGGCATCTGAATGTGCTATTTCTTCTTTATCAACCGCAAACAATTTGACCATTAATGTTTCGTCTTTGGTTTTAAGATTCGTCCAAGCTGCAGGAAATGGATTCAAGCCTCTTATTTTGTTGTAAATAGCGTTCAAACTTTGATTCCAGTCAATTTGACAATTTTCCTTATGGAGTTTAAAGGCGGTTTTGGGTTGCTCAACTTTAGATTGTATCGTGGTTGTAACCTTATCAGCTCCGATCAATTGTAAAGTTTCAATGACCAATTCGCTCCCGATTTGCTGCAACTCGTCGTGTAAAGTGCCAACCGTCTCGTCCTCTTTAATGGTCACTTCCTTTTGTAAGATGATAGCGCCCGTATCAATTTTTTCATCGATAAAAAATGTGGTCACGCCTGTTTTTTCTTCACCATTAATGATGGCCCAATGTATAGGTGCCGCGCCTCGGTAGTCGGGTAGAAGAGAGGCATGCAAATTAAAGGTGCCATATTCGGGCATGCTCCAAACAACTTCAGGCAACATCCGGAAGGCCACGACAATTTGCACATTGGCATTTAGGGACTTTAATTCATTTAAGAATTCGTCGTCTTTTAAATTTGTCGGTTGTAAGAGTCTTAAATTTTGAGATAGCGCATATTTTTTCACATCCGATTGGTGCAGTTTCTGCCCGCGGCCCGCTGGTTTATCAGGAGCAGTAATAACCCCAACGATTTGGTATTGGTTTTCAACCAACAGTTTTAAGGTGCCTACCGCAAACTCTGGTGTGCCCATAAATACAATTCTCAAATCTCTCTTTTTCATGTGTTCAAATTTATTATTTTTTAAAGGTCATACTTCCATTTCGCTCAGTACAGGCTTACTATTCACAATAAATAAAAATCATTCATCTGATGCTAAAATTAAGTACGCTCGATTTATGTGTGTCTTATTTTGTATGAATTGTTCGTCGTGATTTCTAAAATATTATTGGCGAGCATTAACTTCAGGGTTTCCAAAATCTCATTTTCTGAATGTTCCATTTGTTCTACAAGGGCTCTTGAAGTTAAGGGCTGATTTTCCAAAAGGACAATAATGTCATAAGAAATACTTTTTACTGATGTTCTTTTGGGAGCTCTTTTTTTAGAAATGCACACGGAACAAATGCTGCAAGGCTCGCTTCTTTTCTCACCAAAATATTCCAATAGCTGAATACTTTTACAGTGTTCGTCATCTGAGATATAACCGATAACGGCATCAATTTGATCTTCCTTTAAGCGCTGTTGCTGTTCAATGACCGTGG
>NZ_JBDSLS010000097.1:0-3686 GCF_039916245.1 Gelidibacter sp. | reverse complement strand
CGCCTTTGGTCATGGCGTTATCAATATCTTCTGCGGAAGCGATATTCCAGAATAAAGCATCGGCTGCTTCGTTAATGAGCATGACCAGGACACGGTCGAATATTTGTTGTGGCAAGTTTTTATCATGTGAGCCCTTCCCTTGATAGTAATCACGTTCAAGAATGACGATCGCTCCATTTTTATCATAATCATAATAGCCTTTTCCTGATTTCCTGCCCAAATAACCCGCTTCTGAAAAACGTTTTTGAGTGAAGGATGGCTTATATCTTGGATCAAAATAAAATGCAGTGAACACCGTTTCTGTGACCGTATAATTGACATCATTCCCAATAAAATCCATGAGTTCAAAAGGCCCCATTCGGAAACCCCCTAAAGTTTTCATGCTCTCATCAATGGTATGAAAATCGGCAATGCCTTCTTCATAAATCCGTAGAGCTTCTCCATAAAATGGTCTTGCCACACGATTCACGATAAATCCAGGAGTATCTTTTGCAACGGCGACCACTTTTTTCCAATCAGAAATAATCTTTACTGATTTTTCAAGAACTTCTTTTGAGGTTTGTATAGCCGGAATAACTTCTACCAACTGCATCAATGGCGCGGGATTGAAAAAATGAATCCCAATACAACGTTCTGGTCTATTTAAGGAAGCCGCAATCGAAGCAATGGACAAACTTGAGGTGTTTGATGCGATGATACAGTTATCAGACACATAAGTTTCCAATTCGGAAAAGACTTTTTTCTTAATGTCCAGATTTTCAATAATAGCTTCAATTGTCAGATCGGAATCTGATAAATCCTTTAAATTATTTACGTAATAAATGTTATTTTGAATGCGTAATTTTTCTGTAGAATCAATACGTTCTTTTTCAACTAATCGCGACAGAATTTTCTCCAAAGCTACTTTTGCTTTATCCAAGGCTTCTTGATTGGTGTCGTATAATTTCACTTGACAGCCAGATGTTGCTGCTACTTGTGCGATGCCGCTGCCCATGGTTCCTGAGCCGAGAATTCCGATCAATTTGATTGTTGATTGTTGATTGCTGATTTTTGATTTTTGATTTGTCATAAATATATTATTTCAGCTTTAAGGATGCAGTTTTTATACTAACAACAAAAATAGAAATGAGTTCGTCGTTTTCTTTTATTAATTTATCTAAGCCTTCAATGTCTAAAATAAGCTGAGCACCTTTTTGGATTTTCATGTTAACTAAACACTCGCGAAGTTCTTTCAAGCAAATTATCATTTTATGAAGAAAATCTCTAGAAGATTCGCCACCTCTCGCCTCTCCATAATTTAAAGCTGCTGAAGTTGCAGATCTTATGAGTTGTTTTGCCAAATGTTCTGATGCGAATGAATTGTCGATCTTCTTGCAAATCAGAATGACATCGATAGCAAACTGAATAAGTCGCTCTTCTAATTGGTTTGGTCTCATATTCCTAATTTATTACTTCAAAAAATCAAAAATCGCAAATCTTCAATCACAAATCATTTACCTTTAAAATTAGGCTGTCTTTTTTCAATAAACGCAGCAACTCCTTCAGCATAATCTTCAGTTTGCGCGGCTTCAATTTGCAATTTAGATTCTAAAGCTAATTGAGCTTCCAAATCATTGGTCATCGATTTATTGAATAATTCTTTAATCAGACCTAATGCTTTTGTTGGCATATTAGCGAGTTTTAAAGCTAGTTCGCTGACGTCAGCCTCAAAAAACTCTAAAGGAATAACTTTATAAATCATTCCCATTTTTTCAGCTTCTTCTGCAGATACTTTATCGCCTAACATGGCAATTGCTAAAGCTTTTTGAAAACCAATCAATCGTGGTAAAAAGAAGGTTCCAGCGCTATCGGGTACCAAACCAATAAGACTGAATGCTTGTATAAAACTTACTTTTTCGTGAGCGACAACAATATCGCAGGCCAAAGCAATATTTGCCCCTGCTCCTGCAGCAACACCATTTATAGCGCCAATGATTGGTTTTTTAATAGATCGAATTCTCGTGATTATAGGATTGTAATGCTCTTCGAGAATCTTTTTGAAACCTGGATTTAATTCTGGCGATGTGACTTCTTTTAAGTCTTGACCCGCACAAAATGCTTTTCCGTTTCCTGTAAGAACAATTGCTCTTACGGCATCATTTTTCTCACAAGCATCTAAAGTATCCTGAAGCAAAAATGCCATTTCACGATTGAAACTGTTGAAGACCTCTGGCCGGTTGAGCGTGATGGTGGCGACACCGTTTTTAATATCTAGTAAAATTGATTTCATTTTATATGATTTTTGATTGAAGATTAACGACTTTTGATTGTTGAACTATCTCACTTCTTAAATCAACAATCATAAATCAGCAATCGTTGATCTTTTTATTTTAAACATTTAAAGTAATCAAAAGGCTCATGACAATCGTTGCACTGAAATTGTGCTTTGCATGCCGTTGAACCAAATTGACTTACCAATCTCGTATTTATGGATCCACATTGTGGACATTTAACTAAGCGCTTTCCGTGCAATAACACATCTTTATCCGCTTCTGCGTTTAATGGCGCTGCAATGCCATAATCTTCCAGAGACTTTCTTCCTCTTGGGGTAATCCAATCTGTTGTCCAAGCTGGCGAGAGAATTAATTCGACTTCTGAATGGTATCCTGCTTTTTTTAAAGCTGCTTTAATATCATCGCCAATCACATCCATTGCTGGGCAACCACTGTAAGTTGGTGTGATTTGAACTTTCACGATGTCATTTTCAATAACCGCAGATCGTACCACTCCCATATCCATTATTGAAAGGACTGGGATTTCTGGATCGGAAACCGCTTCCAGGATCGCGATCAGTTTTGGGTCGATATGTTGTTCTGTGCTTGTCATGATTTATTTAAGATTGAAGATTAACGATTTTTGATTTTTGAAGTCCTTCTAAAATCAACAATCAAAATTCAGCAATCAACAATGCTCTACCATTCCATATTAGGATACGTGCGTTGCATGTATTGCAATTCGGCCAATAAAAACCCCATGTGTTCGGTATGAATGCCCTGCTTTCCTCCTTTTTGGAAGTATTTTGATTCGGGAATAGTCAAAGTGGCTTCTTCCAAAACGCTATTTATTTTTGTGTAATATTTTTCTTTTAATTTTGTGACATCTACACCAATTCCTTCCTGAACCATGGCTTTATCGGCTTCGGTTTGATGGAATAACTCATCGGTATATGTCCATAAGTCGTTGATGGCATTTTGTGTTTTTTGTTGACTTTCATCGGTTCCGTCGCCCAATCGCTTGATCCAATCGGTTGAAAAACGCTGATGATAGCTCACTTCTTTAACCGATTTTGTAGCAATTGCCGCCAACGTTAAATCCTTGCTTTTCTGTAATTCGGTTAAAAACAGTAAATGATACACATCAAATAAAAAATGACGCACCATGGTGTAAGCAAAATCTGTGTTAGGCTGTTCCACCAACAAGACATTTACATACTCGCGTTCTTTGCGAAGCATGGCGATATCGTCTTCGTTCCGACCATCTCCTACAAGTTTTGCCGCGTATTGGTAATAGCTGCGCACTTGTCCAAATAAATCGAGGGAGATATTTGTGCAAGCGATATCAGTTTCCAAACTTGGCCCATGTCCGCAGAGTTCGCCCATGCGTTGACCGAGGATGAGACTGTTGTCGGCGATTCCGAGGATGTAGTT
>NZ_JBDSLS010000096.1:0-4782 GCF_039916245.1 Gelidibacter sp. | reverse complement strand
AATCTGCTTCTCAGAACTGCATCATTTAATTCAATTGCTGTTTTGATAAGGGTAATCGTTGGATTTATTACTTCTAAAGCAATTGCGGTATTTATTGGAGTGGAGGGTTTAGCTTTAATTGGGAATTTAAGAAATTTTATTACCACAATTGAATCCTTTTCAACCTTAGGTTTTTCAAATGGTATCGTTAAATATGTGGCCGAATTTAAAGAGGATAAAACCAAGTTAAATGAAGTAATTGGTATAGTATTCACCACCATTTTAGTAACGACACTAATCATTTCATTACTCTGCTATTTTAATGCTGAAACCATTGGTTCTTGGATTTTTGGTTCGGAAGAGTCCTATGTGTTTATCATAGAGATATTAGCGTTCTCAGTACCGTTTTATGCGGCCAACTTAGTGTTGACTGCGATAATTAATGGACTTTCAAAATACAAAGCTTTTGTTAAGATCAACATTTACAGCCAGATTATAGGTCTTTCAATGACGTTATTCCTGATTTGGAAAGAACAACTGGAGGGCGCTTTGATAGCTTCTGTGACGATTCCTGGGCTATTGTTTTTTGTAACACTATTTAGTTTTTTTGATGTCAGACATTATTTTAAAACCGTTAAATTATCTCATGTAAAGCTCAATGTGCTCAAGAATTTCAGTTCCTATTCCGTAATGGCTTTGTTTACGGCCGCAGTGCTTCCTATAGTTTTTGTTTTCATCCGAAATTATTTAATTGACCATGTCAGTATGAGAGAGGCTGGTTTTTGGGAAGCCATAAGACGAATATCTAATTATTATTTAATGTTTGTAAGTTCCTTACTTGCATTATATATTTTACCTCGATTTTCTCAAATAACAAATGCATTCGATTTTAGAAAGGAAGTCGTTCAATTTTATAAAATTGTGATTCCTGTTTTTGGACTTGGGTTGGTCTGTATTTATTTTTTAAGAACGCATATTGTCTATGTTTTATTTACTGAAGAATTTCAACCTGTCGAAAATCTTTTTATGTGGCAATTATTGGGTGATTTTCTAAAGGTCATTTCATCGGTTATCGCCTATCAACTCATTGCAAAAAAAATGGTAGTTTATTTTATAGGAATTGAACTGTTTTCAATCCTGGTCTTATATTTTGCCAGTATTTATTTTATTGATATTTATGGGGTTGAGGGTGCGGTAATAGCGCATTTTGTTAACTTCGCGATCCATACGGTTGTTATTATCATTGTTTTTAAGAAACTGTTATTTGGCAAACAAAATTTTGAAATATGAGCAAGAAGTTAAAATTAACATATGTTGCATTAATCATGTATTTCAGAAAGCTATTTTACAAGATTGCTTCAACCAATGATCAAGTAAAAGGTTCTTATAAGGCTATCCAGCCTGTAGTTTTGAATGGGAAAGGTCAGATTAATTTTGGTAAGAACGTCAGAATAGGGGTTTTAGACTCTCCAATGTTTTATAATACCTATGCCTATATTGAAGCTAGAAAAGAGAATTCATCGATAAGTTTTGGAAACAATGTGAGCATTAATAATCAATTTACCGCTGTTTCAGAACTGGCTATTGTAATACATGATAATGTTCTTATTGGATTGAACTGTGCAATTTATGACAGTAATTTTCATGATTTGGACAAAGCAAATCGCAAACAAACAGATCCCCATCCGAAGGAAGTCATCATTGAAAAAAATGTATTCATCGGGAGTAACGTTACCATTTTAAAAGGAGTGACTATTGGGGAGAATAGTATTGTAGCTGCTGGGTCTGTAGTATCTCAAAGTTTTCCTGCCAATGTGGTTATCGGTGGTTCTCCTGCAAAAATCCTAAAGGAATTACTTTAATTTTTTATCCAGGTGTCCAGATATTTTTGTGCCACATTTTTGTAATCATGTTCTTTTTCAACAAAGGCTCTCGCATTTTTTGATATCTCCATAATCTTTTCAGGATGGTCAATAAGCCAACTGAGTTTTTTGACCAAATAATCAACGTCTGGTAAGGCGTTAATGACGACGGTATCTGCTTCTATTCCATAGTAGTCCATCCATTCTTGTTCGGCACCCGAAAAAACCACTTTTCCTTTGGCCATGGCTTCGAGAGCATTGTAACCTTGATCATAGGCATATACCATATCTAATAAAATATGGCATTCATCGTATAATTTGATGTAGTCCTTATAGGGTGTGTTCGTTGAAGTCACAATCTCAATTTGATCGCCATATTTTTTTTCAATGATTTCTAAAGCTTCTGTAAAAAAAACATTGCCTTTGGTGAGTGCAGAATTGGTATTGATACCATGAAAAACTTTTAGTTTACCGTCAATTGTTAAAGGAAGATAATCGATTTTATCTGTATTGATAGGATTCGGAATGAGACCAAGATATTTTGCGTTATCCATTAAAGGTATTTGATAGTCCATATCTGTAGCAATAACGCCATTGCATTGTTCATAGATATATTGATGGAGTTTAGTAAACTCTTCATTGACATAGTGCAACTTGAATTTATAAAGATTTTTTAGAGAATTGTCGTTTAAATACGGTGTCAGGGCACTGTATTTAAAACCATTGTTAAGCATGAATTTCACACTGGCGTGATCATAACTACATGATAAAAGATAGAGTTTTTCAGTTTTGGATTTCAGAAGTGATATCAATTTCATTTCTTCTTTGGGTTGGATATGAAAAGAAGATTCATTGATAAGCTGTATCACATCAAAACGTTGCGACTTTAATTTCTTTTTGACTTTACGGACTATTTCCATGCTACCCAAATCGATTCCAGTCAGTTTGTAAACGCCAACTTTAAGTTTATGCAACATCTTGTGTTGAAACGAATGGTTGATGTAAATATCTACGGGATAATCTTTAAAGTCATCCTTATTGCCAACTAATACCACTTCATGCCCTAAAGCAATCAAACCTTCCTTTAAAGAATTATGGAGTCTGCTGTATTCACCGACCAATAAAATTCGCATAAAACAATTACATTTGTTTTCAAAAATATTAAATACTAACTGTTTTAAGGCTAATAATGGACATTAAGTTACCTAGTGTTGAAATTCTTGTGGCAACGATGCATCGGAGCTCCTTCGATTTCTTATGGGACATGTTTAAGCATAACAATCATGACGATTTTAATATTTTAATTGTTAATCAAACCACACCTGACAAACAGCTTGTTTCTCATTTTGAACACATCAAGGTTATTAACAGTTTTGAGTTTGGAGTTCCAAAAAGTAGAAACCTTGCCATTAGTAACGCCACATCGGATATTTGCTTAATGGCAGATGATGATATTGTCTATCAACCACATCTAAAAACGATCATTACGGATGCTTATTTAAAATATCCTGATGCTGCTATGATTTCTTTTGAGGCGATTGATGAGGATATGCTTAAGTACACTAATTATTCTTCAGAAGGTAATCACACCGAAAAATCATTAAAAAAAATATATACTTGGGTGATTTCTTTTAATAGAGAGAGTTATCTTAAAGACATAATTTTTTATAATATGCATTTCGGTTTTGGCGCAAGTTTTACGGGAGAAGAGGAATATGTTTTTTTGCGAAATGCTTACGATAAAGGTTTAAAAATGATTCACGTTTCTGAAACCATCGTGCAGCATCCGAATGAGAATTCAGGACGGTTAATGGGCAGTGACAATGCGCTGTTTGCACGATCGGCCTTGACACATCGGTTTTATGGCAATTTCAGTTATCTTTGGTTGCTGAAGTATGTCCTTTTTATATACCGATATGATTATATTACTTTCAGTCAAATGCCCGCTAAGTTTAGAATGGGATTAAAAGGCATTGCAAAATATAAAGCGCTTAGTAAATCAGGAGAAATCGATAAAATCCATGACTCATAAATTTATAGAAATTCCTAAAATCGAGGATCCAAGAGGTAATCTTTCAGTCATTGAAAATCAGACTTTTCCTTTTGAGATCAAACGTGTTTATTATTTATATGATGTTCCTAGCGGTGCTTATAGAGGCGGGCATGCCCATAAAGAACAATACGAATTATTGATCGCGGTAAGTGGAAGTTTTGAAGTGGTATTGGACAACGGAGCTAGAAAGGAAACGGTTATGCTCAATAAACCCAATATAGGATTGTTGATTCCCACAATGGTTTGGCGTGAGTTGCAAAACTTTTCATCGGGTTCAGTGTGTTTAGTGTTGGCGTCTGACGTGTTTGTTGAAGCTGATTACATAAGAGATTATGAACACTTTAAATCATCTAAAACTACTCCATAAAATCCCTATATTCTGAAGTTTGCTTTTTACCTTCAAGGCTAATTTTAAACCAGTACTATTCAATTTTAATAAGGCGCGCTGTTTTTTATTTAAGTTTGCATCATCAATCCTATCAATCAATTGTTTTGCCTTTATATCATTCCCAACCAACTTATACTGAATGGCGATGGAAAATCGGTTTAAATCTAAATATTTCTTTAAACTAGGAATTGATTTAGCTGCGTTTTCGTACACATCTAAATCGATAAATTGTCTCAAATTGGTATTTGAATTGGAAATGCGATTGTCGGAATGTAAATTATGAATGGCTGTTGCTTTATTGCTAAAAGCCACAGGGTATTTCACAGCGATTCTGATCCATAAATCTGTGTCTTCACCGGCACCCAACGTGATATTTTCATTGAAGTTTCCAACATCATCTATAATTGATTTTGGGATCATGACTGCTGAAGTCCAAGCAACACTGTTGATGACGCTGCTTTTAAAATAATCATCAACAATACCCATCCAGTTTTTTATAG
>NZ_JBDSLS010000095.1:0-9285 GCF_039916245.1 Gelidibacter sp. | reverse complement strand
TTAACAACTGGGATTTATGTGCTGCGTTTAGAATCCGAAGGACAATCTGTGACTAAAAAAATAGTGCTGGAGTAGACTTTTTTTGTAAAAATAAAAGCCCAACTTCAAATAGAAATTTGGGCTTTTTGTTTATCTGAAAAATTCAGTCAGTATTTCTCCAACGTGATAATGACCATGTCGTTTTTAATCTTTTACACAAAATAATATCGGTTAGCAAAACTTTCAGTAAATTCTTGGTCTTGCTTTTCCAGAATCTGATCTTGATATATTGGTTTTGAATTTTACAAAATTCATAAACTTCCATCCTTTTATCATAAAGAGAATAGAGTATCTTCGCAAAAAAATATTTTTCATGAGTTTAGTTTGGTTGTTTTTGGGATTAATCCTGTTGGTTGTAGGTGGCGAGTTTTTAGTGCGTTCATCCGTGGCCATGTCTCTTAAGTTTAATATTTCCAAACTGGTTATCGCGATGACGGTGGTCTCGTTTTCCACATCTGCTCCTGAGTTTTTAGTGAGTTTGCAGGCGGCTTTAAAAGGGTATTCCGATATCGCCTTAGGAAATGTTATAGGTTCCAATATTGCGAATATTGGTTTGGTTTTGGGGATTACAGCCATTATATCGCCATTGGCTATTAACAAGGATCTTTACAAAATGGATTGGTCAATGATGATGTTGTTATCTGTCGTCTTGTATTTCTTTTTAAAAAGCGGTAATGTTTTGAACAGATGGGAAGGTGCTGCCTTGATGCTTTCTCTCATTATTTTTCTTGTCGTATTGATTAAGCGTTCTCGAAAAGCGTCTGAAGCTGATGTTCAAAATATAGACAAAACGCTTGAGGTGACTTCAGGATTTAAAATTATTGTTTGGTTACTTATTGGTGCGGTATCTCTTTATTTTGGGAGTGAATGGCTCGTGTTTGGAGCGAAAGAAATGGCAACTTCTTTTGGGGTCAGTGAGCGTGTTATTTCTGTTACTGTGGTGGCTGTGGGTACAAGTGTGCCAGAGTTGGCGGCATCTGTTATTGCAGCATTAAAAAAGGAACATGCAATTTCTTTGGGGAATTTAATTGGTTCCAATATTTTTAATATAGCCTCCGTCCTGGGTATTACCGCCATGATTCAGCCCATCGCGGTAAATAGTACTCAAATATTGAGTAGCGATATGTTTTGGATGATTGGTTTTGCTGCCATTTTGATTCAGATGTTCTTATTGCCTAAACGATTTGAAATAGGTAGAATCAAAGGATTTATTTTATTGGGCGCTTATCTATTTTTCGTCTTCACGACATTCCGTGTCTAAAACAGGGGGTTGTTATCAAATTTATCATAAATTTTGCTCATGAGCCCTATTTTTTTTAGGGTGTAAATTAATTTCTAATCATTTTTCCATACTTTTGTGACATAATAATTAAATATATAATTATGTCAACACTACGTTTCTACGCTATAAAGAAAACTCTTGATCGCAAACCTGTTCATATTGAAGAAACCGAAAGGCGTTCTGCCATTTTTGGTGCCAATGTTTTTAATGAGGCTACTATGCGCCAGGTTCTAACCAAAGAAGCTTTTGACAGTGTGATGTCTGCGATGCAGAACGGCACAAAAATAGATCGCTCTGTGGCGGACCATATTTCAACGGGTATGAAAGAATGGGCTATTTCAAAAGGAGCAACTCATTATACACATTGGTTTCAGCCATTAACAGGTTCAACGGCTGAAAAACATGATGCTTTTTTTGAAACTATCGGAAACGGATTGGCTATAGAGAAATTTGGCGGCAGTCAGTTGGTGCAACAGGAATCTGACGCTTCGAGTTTTCCTAACGGAGGAATTAGAAATACATTTGAAGCCCGGGGGTATACCGCTTGGGATCCAACTTCTCCGGCATTTTTATATGGAACGGCATTGTGCATTCCAACAGTATTTGTGTCCTATACAGGAGAGGCTTTAGATTATAAAACGCCATTGTTACGAGCGTTGTTTGCGATGGATACCGCTGCAGTAGCAGTTTGTAAATATTTTGACAAAAATGTAAAAAAAGTAAACACCTCATTAGGGTGGGAACAAGAATATTTTTTGGTGGATAGTGCTTTGGCAGCGTCAAGACCAGACCTCGTGCAGACTGGACGAACCTTATTAGGTCATTCAGCAGCAAAAGGACAACAATTGGATGACCATTATTTTGGTTCTATTCCGGCAAGGGCATTGTCTTATATGAAGGACTTGGAAATTGAATGTATGCTTTTGGGTATTCCTGTTAAAACAAGACATAACGAAGTAGCTCCAAACCAATTTGAATTGGCGCCTATATTTGATGAAGCTAATTTGGCGGTCGACCATAATTCGTTATTAATGGATGTGATGGACAAGGTTTCAGATCGTCACAATTTTAGAGTGTTGTTTCATGAAAAACCATTTGCAGGCGTTAATGGCTCTGGAAAACATAATAACTGGAGTTTGAGCACAGACACTGGGGTTAATTTATTAGGTCCAGGAAAAACTCCAATGAGCAATTTGCAGTTTTTAACCTTTTTTATAAATACAATTAAAGCGGTCAATGACAATGAAGAGTTGTTGCGCGCCTCCATCGCCTCTGCAAGTAATGATCATCGTTTAGGAGCCAATGAAGCGCCGCCTGCAATTATGTCGATTTTTATTGGCGAGCAGTTAACAAGAGTCTTGAACGAATTGGAAAATGTGACGGATGGCATCTTGTCGCCTGAAGAAAAAACGGATTTGAAACTAAATGTGGTTGGCAAGATTCCTGATGTATTATTGGACAATACGGATAGAAATAGAACATCGCCTTTCGCCTTTACCGGTAACAAATTTGAGTTCAGAGCGGTGGGTTCTACGGCCAATTGCGCTAATCCGATGACTGTGTTGAGTACTATCGTGGCGAAACAATTGACTGACTTTAAAACGGAGGTGGATCAATTGATTACGAAAAAAGACATGAAAAAGGATGATGCCATTTTCAATGTTTTGAGAGAGTATATTAAGAAATCAAAAAACATTCTTTTTGAAGGCAACGGTTATGGTGAAGCTTGGGAAAAAGAAGCGAAAAAACGTGGTCTTAGCAATCACAGAACTACTCCTGAAGCTTTAAAAGCGAAAGTGTCTAAAAGAACAATCGAGCTTTTTGAGGAGATGGGCGTTATGAACCGGATTGAATCTGAAGCACGTTATGAAATTGAAATGGAAGATTATGTCATGCGTATCCAAATTGAAGGTCGGGTACTTGGAGATATTGCCCGTAATCATATTGTGCCAGTAGCCGTGCAGTATCAAAATCGACTGATTAAAAACGTCGTTGGACTAAAAGAAATCTATGGCAAGGATTTTAAAAAGTTCGCCCAGGAACAGCTGAATTTAATCGAGGATATTTCGGAGCATATTTCTTCAATAAATTCTGATGTTACTAAAATGACCGATGAGAGAAGAAAGGCTAATCTTTTAGCAGATTTCGAACTGAAAGCGAATGAATATTGCTTTAAGGTAAAACCGTTATTTGACAGTATTCGTTACCATTGTGATAAGCTGGAATTAATGGTGGATGATGAGCTTTGGCCAATGACAAAATACCGCGAATTGTTATTTACCAGTTAAACTGAATTATCAAGTATAAAAATGTGTTGAAGAGCCTCTTTAGTTAGAGGTTTTTCCTGTTAATGCCATTTCATTTCATCGTTATAATGCGTAGGTCTACGTATGTCGTTCGTCGGATTAATGTATTTCATCTTGATAAAATGCAGCTAATCGAAAAGATCGACAAACGGTTAAGATAGTTGCTTGATTACTACATATCAATGCCTTAATTTCATAGATTTGTATCGCTATTAATCAATATTTGTAAAGATGAAAAAACTTATTCTTAGCCTTGCGGCTTTGGCATTTGCGACCTATTTGTTTTCTCAAGATGATTCTAAGGATGATACTTCAGCTGTAAATAAAAGTACAGTAGTAGTAAACCATGACGGACCTAAAAAACAACTCTAAACTTAAATACTAAGATGAGTTTTCGAGTAGAAACATTCATTTTTTAATCATGTTTTGAAAACGGAAAAAAGGACAACTAATTAAAAAAATTGGTTGTCCTTTTTTGTTTTCGAGATTTTCTAAAAAGTAAACTTCAGGGATCAAGTCAAAAAGGATCAAGTCAAAAAGTTGTGGGATTTTAAGATTAAGCATAAATTGTTGTTAGTCTATTTAGAAAGAATTCTACGTTCCTGACACCTCTGAACTCCGCCCCTTCAGCCCGATGCGAAAATGATAAATTTATTTCAGAGTGGAGGAGCTTGGGGGTTTATGGCAGGCTATAATGACCTTTTAAGCGATGAACTTAAAGTTTTATTCATTGGAGCCCTTGATGATGCTTATTGGCGTAGCTTTTTGGTCCAATTCTTTGCTTAAGTGGCCATAATAATAAGAAAGGATTATATAGAAGGTTTGTCAACCTTTGTCAATTCAAATCCGATTATTAAGGAAAACTAAAATACAATCCTTATTTTTGCCTTTCCAATTAAAGTTATGAGTCAAGACGTAAGTAAAAGGTATGCGCAACGAGGTGTTTCAGCTTCAAAGGAAGATGTGCACAATGCCATTAAAAACATAGATAAAGGCTTGTTCCCACAGGCATTTTGTAAAGTTGTTCCAGATTATCTCACCAATGATGAGGATTATTGCTTAATCATGCATGCTGATGGCGCCGGTACAAAGTCCGCTTTGGCCTATATGTACTGGAAAGAGACTGGCGATGTTTCGGTGTGGAAAGGTATTGCTCAAGATGCCTTGATCATGAATATTGACGATTTGCTCTGTGTTGGAGCGACAAGCAATATCATGCTCTCTTCTACAATTGGTAGAAATAAAAATTTAATTCCAGGGGAAGTAATTTCTGCCATTATCAATGGTATGGAAGAGCTCATCACTGAATTAAAATCCTTTGGAGTAACCATACATTCTACAGGTGGCGAGACTGCTGATGTGGGAGATTTGGTCCGCACAATTATAGTGGATTCTACGGTAACAGCGCGAATGAAGCGCTCTGATGTGATTGATAACGCCAACATTAAAGCTGGTGATGTTATAGTAGGTTTATCCTCTTCCGGGCAAGCGAGCTATGAAACAGATTATAATGGTGGTATGGGTAGCAATGGGCTTACTTCTGCGCGACATGACGTGTTTCATAAATATTTGGCTGAAAAATTCCCAGAAAGTTTTGATGCTGCTGTGCCTGATGATTTGGTCTATTCTGGAAACGTAAAATTGACGGATGCCGTTGAAGGTTCTCCTATAAATGCAGGAAAATTAGTGCTTTCACCAACACGTACTTATGCGCCAATAATCAGTGAGATGCTATCTAAATATACTTCTCAGGATATTCATGGAATGGTCCATTGCAGTGGCGGTGCTCAAACCAAGATTCTTCACTTCGTAGAAAGTCTTCATATTATTAAAGATAATTTATTTCCAGTTCCTCCGTTATTCAAGTTGATTCAGGAGCAATCCAATACCAATTGGAAGGAAATGTATCAAGTTTTTAACTGTGGCCATCGTATGGAACTATATGTGTCGCCTTCTATCGCTGAAGATCTGATTGCAATATCAAAATCTTTTAATGTAGATGCGCAAATAGTGGGAAGGGTGGAAAATGCCGCTAAAAAGCAGTTAACGATTACGAGTGAATTTGGAGAATTTATTTATTAATAACTAGTCTAAAACATTAACCCCTACTTAATGAAAAAGATTTTATGTATTTGCTTGGTATTGTTGAGCCAATTTTTAAACAGTCAAACTAAAGATTCAGTAGCTGTCGTTGAAAAACCAAAATGGATTCAAAATAACAAGGCCAGCCTTGATGTTAGCGAAGTGACATTTGTTAACTGGAATGCTGGAGGGAGTAACTCCATCTCTGGACTTATGGGTTTTAGATCCTCATTAAATTACACAAACGATAATTTTTATTGGAAAAATAAGGGCGAAATCCGCTATGGCGTGAACAAGCAAGAGAGTCAAAGTTTGAGAAAGACCGAGGATATGGTGGAGGTGAGTTCTAATATGGGCTACAGAAAGGATTCATTGACCAATTGGTTCTTTTCTGCGCAATTCAACTTTAAGACGCAATTTACTAATGGCTACAATTATCCTGATCGATCAAGAGCTATTTCAAAATTTATGGCACCTGGATATATGTTTATAGGTGCGGGTGCTGAATATGGTAAAGATTTAGAAAAGTTCGCATTTTATTTTTCGCCTTTAACGGTTAAGACCACCTTCGTGTTGGACCCAGCCTTAGCTGATAAAGGCGCTTTTGGTGTAGAGGGTGCAGTGTATGATCTGGATGGAAATTTAATCAGGTCTGGTCAAAAAGTCAGAAATGAAGTTGGTATTTTGGTGACCCATTTTTTTGAAACTGAAATGTTTGAAAATATTAAAATTTCAACCAAGCTGAATTTGTATACCGACTATATTAAAAGTTTTGGAAATGTGGATGTGGATTGGCTTGTTAATTTTGAATTTAAAGTGAATGAGTTTGTAAGAGCCTCTTTAAGTTCCCATCTCCGATATGATGATGACATCAAGATATTAACCCCTACCGATGTGGCAGGTGTGTATGTTGAAAACGGTGCTCGCGTGCAATGGAAGCAAGTTTTAGGTGTTGGTGTTGCTATCAATTTCTAAAACATAGAAATTTATGTCTTGTTATAAAAATTTGTTAACTTTTGAATGTTGATAAATTGCTAGATACCTGGCCTATAGTGGATTGAGTTGCTTTCTCTGTACGGTTTATGACTTAAGTCATATTCGAAGTTGATTGTTTTTTGTTTCTTTATGTTTTAAAAAAAAAATTTAACCGATAAAAGCATAGCAATCCATGAAAGCTGATTCCCTCATTGTTCCTACCACAACATATTCCCAAGAAGAAGCCTTTGAAGCCGCCCTTAATTATTTTAATGGCGATGATTTAGCCGCTCGCGTTTGGTTGAATAAATATGCCTTGAAAGATTCTGATGGTCATATTTATGAATCCACACCAAATGAAATGCACCAACGCCTTGCAAAAGAAATTGCACGTGTGGAGGCAAAATACGAAAACCCAATGTCCGAACAGGAGGTTTTTGATTTGATCAAAGATTTCAAATATATTGTGCCACAAGGAAGTCCTATGGCCGGAATTGGCAATCCATTTCAGATCGCCTCGCTTTCTAATTGTTTCGTAATTGGAAATTCCGGGGATTCTGATTCGTATGGCGGAATCATGAAAATTGATCAGGAACAAGTTCAGTTAATGAAACGTCGTGGCGGAGTAGGTCATGATTTGTCGCATATTCGTCCAAAAGGTTCGCCAGTTAAGAATTCTGCTTTAACATCTACGGGTATTGTTCCATTTATGGAGCGTTATTCTAATTCTACGCGAGAGGTCGCTCAAGACGGACGCCGAGGTGCCTTAATGTTGTCTGTTTCTATCAATCATCCCGATGCTGAAGATTTTATCGATGCCAAGTTGGAACAGGGCAAAGTTACGGGGGCTAATGTTTCTGTAAGAATTGATGACAACTTTATGAAGGCTGTAAAATCGAACAGCCAATACACTCAAAAATATCCGATTTTCAGTGATAATCCTAAATTTTCAAAAACCATTGACGCCAATGGCATCTGGAAAAAAATTGTACATAATGCCTGGAAATCAGCTGAGCCTGGCATTTTATTTTGGGATACAATTATCAATGAATCTGTTCCCGATTGCTACTCTGATTTAGGTTACAAAACAGTGTCAACAAACCCATGTGGTGAAATTCCGCTATGTCCTTACGATTCTTGTCGATTATTGGCGATCAATTTATTTTCTTACGTAGAACAACCTTTTACCAAGGACGCAAGCTTCAATTTTGAACTTTTCAAAAAACACGTAACCGCGGCGCAACGTATTATGGATGATATTATCGATTTAGAATTGGAGAAAATCGATGTCATTCTACAGAAAATTGATGCAGATCCTGAGGGCGATGAGGTTAAGGCAATCGAAAGAAATTTATGGGTAAACATCAGAACGAAAACTCAGGAAGGCAGAAGAACTGGTGTTGGAATTACGGCGGAAGGGGATATGCTTGCCGGTTTAGGAATTCAATATGGCAGTGAAAAAGGAAATGCATTTTCAGTAGAAGTTCATAAAACCTTGGCGCTAGCGGCTTATCGTGCCTCAGTTTATTTAGCTAAAGAACGTGGGGCATTTAAGGTTTTTGATATTGAACGTGAAAAAAACAACCCTTTCATTCAGAGATTAAAAGCAGCAGACGAAGCCTTGTATTATGATATGACCGAATTTGGTCGACGTAATATTGCTTTATTGACCATTGCGCCAACAGGCACGACCAGCTTAATGACGCAAACCTCGTCTGGTATTGAGCCTGTTTTTATGCCTGTTTATAAAAGACGTCGTAAAGTAAATCCTAATGATAAGGAAGCGCGAGTGGATTTTGTGGATGAGGTGGGCGATTCCTGGGAAGAATATGTGGTGTTCCATCACCGATTCAAACAATGGATGGAAGTCAATGGTTATGATCTTGCCAAAAACTATGATCAAAAGGAATTGGATGCCCTGATTAAGAAATCACCTTATTATAAAGCCACTTCCAATGATGTAGATTGGATGAGTAAAGTAGCCATGCAAGGTGCTGTTCAAAAATGGGTTGATCATTCCATTAGCGTGACCATTAATTTGCCTAATGATGCGACTGAGGAGTTGGTGGGTAAATTATACATGGAAGCTTGGGAAGCGGGCTGTAAAGGTGTTACCGTATATCGAGATGGTTCGCGTTCTGGCGTGTTGATTTCGAATGACGAAAAGAAAGAGGGCGAACAGGAAGCCTTTGCGACATTTCCAACCAAACGTCCACAAACCTTGAAAGCTGATGTTGTGAGATTTCAGAACAATAAAGAAAAATGGATTGCTTTCATTGGCTTGATCGATGGTAAGCCTTATGAGATTTTCACTGGGCTTGCTGATGATGAAGATGGGATTTTGATTCCGCGTTGGGTCAATGAAGGTTTGATTATAAAAAACAGAAATGAAGACGGTAGCTCACGTTACGATTTTCAATACACCAATATCAGAGGGTATAAAACGACGATTGAAGGCTTGTCGCATAAATTTAATCCTGAATATTGGAACTATGCCAAATTAATCTCAAGTACACTGCGTCACGGGATGCCGATTGACAAGATTGTAGATTTAATCAATAGTTTGCAATTGGATACGGAGTCCATCAATACCTGGAAAAA
>NZ_JBDSLS010000094.1:0-5076 GCF_039916245.1 Gelidibacter sp. | reverse complement strand
ATGAAAATGATAAAATAGCCCTAATGGGTAAAAATGGTGCGGGAAAATCGACAATGATGAAAATTATTGCGGGCGAACAAAAGCCAACTAAAGGCCATGTGCGTTTTCCAAAGGATGCTGTCATTGCCTATTTGCCACAACATTTATTGACTGAAGATAACTGTACCGTTTTTGAGGAAGCCTCTAAAGCTTTTGCTCATGTGTATGCCATGCGCAATGAAATGGATGCGTTGAATAAAGCTCTGGAAACCAGAACGGATTACGATTCTGATGAATACATGCAAATCATTCAGAAAGTATCTGATTTGGGCGAAAAGTATTATGCTTTAGAGGATGTTAATTATGATGCTGAGGTTGAAAAAGCATTAGGTGGATTGGGCTTTAAACGTGAGGATTTTACAAGATTGACCAGCGAGTTCAGTGGTGGATTTCGTATGCGGATCGAATTGGCGAAAATCCTATTGCAAAAACCAGATTTGATTCTTCTGGATGAGCCCACGAACCATATTGATATTGAATCGGTCATTTGGCTGGAAGATTTCTTGCTCAACAAAGCGAACGCCGTGATGGTTATTTCCCACGATAAGGCATTTATCGACAATATTACCAATAGAACGATTGAAGTGACAATGGGGCGGATTTACGACTATAAAGCCAATTATTCTCATTATTTGCAATTGCGAGAAGATCGACGTTCACACCAAATCAAGGCTTACCAAGAGCAACAACGCTTTATTGCTGATAATATGGCTTTTATTGAGCGTTTTAAAGGCACCTATTCCAAGACCAATCAAGTCAATTCACGAGAGAAGATGCTTGAAAAACTCGAAATTATCGAGGTGGATGATATCGATACTTCGGCTTTGAAATTACGTTTTCCACCTTCGCAACGTTCAGGAGATTATCCTGTAACCGTAAAGGATTTATCAAAATCTTACGACGATCATGTGGTGTTCAAAAATGCGAATATGTCTATTTCAAGAGGGGAGAAGGTTTCTTTTGTAGGACGAAATGGCGAAGGGAAATCGACGATGATCAAAGCCATTATGGGGGAAATTGAGGTAGAAGGCAGTTGCCATTTGGGACATAATGTGAAGGTTGGCTATTTTGCTCAAAACCAAGCCTCGCTGCTCGATGAAAGTCTGACCATTTTTCAAACCGTTGATGAGGTTGCCGAAGGCGATGTAAGGACTCAAGTCAAGAATATCCTTGGGCGTTTTATGTTTAAGGGCGATGATATTGATAAAAAAGTCAGTGTGCTTTCGGGTGGAGAAAAAACACGATTGGCCATGGTAAAATTACTATTGGAACCTGTTAATTTATTAATTTTGGATGAGCCAACAAATCACTTGGATCTAAAATCAAAAGACGTTTTAAAAGAAGCACTTTTGGATTTTGACGGTACTTTGATCTTGGTTTCGCACGATCGTGACTTTCTACAAGGCCTATCCGAAAAAGTATTCGAATTTAAAGACCAACGGGTCATTGAGCATTTTGAAACTATTGACGATTTCTTAGTTAGAAATAGGATAGAAAATTTAAAGGAGATTGATTTAAGGAAATAGGGTTATTGTTGATTGGTTTCTATTATCTTCGATTTGTGACTTAGTTTTATGATTTTTCACTAAATTCTAGGCTTTAATATCCTTAGAATATCTAAATTTTAGAAGATAATTTTGAGCAACAATATCTTATGAGAAAAACCATCAAACTCTTAATCGATAAGTTAAGAGCTTTTTTAAGAGAAAAACTGCATCAATATGATGTGACACTTCCGTATGTCATTACCCTTATTATTGCGCTTATTTTCGTTGTTGGCGGCATCAATTTATTTGTAGAGCTTACAGAAAGTTTAAAAACAGATTTGCTGGCCGATTATGACCAACAAATCGCAGCCTATGTCATTTCACATCGCAACCCAGCACTTACCAAATATTTTATTTTTGTCACTCATGTCGGCGACATTTATGGTTATGCCGCCGTTTTAATCGCTTTTACTTTAATGTCCATCTTCGTGTTTAAGAATTGGAAATATATCATTCAAATTGTTCTTGTTTTGATTCTTTCGGCGGTGTCAAATTTGATGCTTAAGCGTTTTATAGATCGGGCAAGACCTGGGATTGAGCATATGGTATCGGTAGAAACATTAAGTTATCCTAGCGGACATGCAATGAGTGCCATGGCGTTTTATGGGTTTTTGATATATCTGTTTTATAGATTTAAGATCAACATATTTTTGAAGATTGGCGTCATTCTACTTTTGGGACTTCTTATTTTGAGCATCGGTCTAAGTCGAATTTATCTGGGCGTTCACTTTCCTTCGGATATTGCTGGTGGTTATATTGCCGGTTTTATTTGGGTCGTATTTTGTGTGCTTCTATTTAATTTGATTGATGTTTTTAGACGTGATCCGAGAACGCCTATAGTTTAGGATATTGATGTTCAAATCCGTTTAATTCTTTTATAACCAACTATTATTTAGATTGCTTTTTTTTAAAATACCTGAGAATCTATAAGTTAACTTTCTGTTTGAGAGTTTCCTAATTTTAAGGTAAATCCCGAAGGAAGTACCGAGATAATCAGTGTAAATCCATAAAATCAGCCTCATCAGCGTTCTATTAATTATTCATAATTTTGTTCTAATTCCAAACTTATGATTTATAACGGTGTATTGTTTTTTTTGCTGTATGGTAATGAAGATCTAGTAATGAAGGTCATGATTTTGTGAAAATATTTTAACTTGGTTATTGCAAAATGTTACATCTCCAAAAGATACAATTATGACAATTCAACATCCCTTAACCCAAGAACAATCCGAAACCCTTATCCGAATTATAAAGACGCGTTTTGAGACCAATCAAAATCGACATCAAGATTTGAAATGGTCTGATGTGGAAGCACGTCTTAAAGAATTCCCTGCAAAATTATGGTCGCTCAATGAAATGGAACGCACTGGTGGCGAACCTGATGTTGTAGATCATGATAGTAAAACGGGAGAAATTATTTTTTATGATTGCTCAGAAGAGAGCCCGAAAGGTCGGAGAAGTATCTGTTATGACCGTGAAGGCCTGGAATCCAGAAAAGAACATCCACCAAAACATACCGCTATTGATATGGCGAATGAAATGGGAGTCGATCTTTTAACCGAAGATGATTATCGCGCTTTACATAAACTGGGCACATTTGATTCAAAAACATCGAGTTGGTTAAAAACACCTTCGGAGATTAGAAAACTAGGAGGTGCTATTTTTGGAGATTTTAGATATGACCACGTGTTTGTATATCATAATGGGGCGCAATCGTATTATGCGGTTAGAGGGTTTCGGGCGTCTCTTATTGTTTAAACATTTTATCATACACAGAATTTCATGGAGCCTTATTGCCTATAAACCTCTTTTATTTTTTATGACAAAAAACAATTTATTAACTTAAATTTGATAAAAAAGAGCATTTATTTTGCGTCCCTTGCGCAGTACTTTGCGTCCCTTGCGGTTAATAGTTGTTTTTTAAACGCAAGGAGCGCTAGGTTTTTTCGCTAAGGTCGCAAAGTGATATTAGTGAATAAGAAGATAGGCTGACGGGCAGGTATTTTCATTTTCAATTTCAACTTGGTTACTGAGCTTGTCGAAGTATCACCTCCCTTCCAGAATTCCAATAACCTTCTTAACGCCAAGTGTTGCCGTTTCAGCAATGACCGTCAAATTGCCACGACTTTCCATAGCAGGATTAGGATCTATAAAATAAGTAGGCGTGCCTATGGGCACATAATGCATTAATCCCGCTGCAGGATATACTTGCATCGAGGTGCCAATAATGATCAAAACATCAGCAGTGGCACAAACTTCCATTGCTTTTTCAATCATAGGTACGGCTTCTCCAAACCATACAATATGAGGTCTTAGTTGGTGTCCTTGTGGACAAGTGTCGCCTAATTTGATGTCTTCCTGGTGATCAAAATAACTCAGCTCATCAATAACATTTCTGGCTTTTAGCAATTCGCCATGCAAATGGATAACGTTGGAGCTTCCTGCACGTTCATGCAAGTCGTCAACATTTTGCGTGATGATAGAAACCTTATAATCTTTTTCAAATGAAGCCAAGTCAAAATGTGCGGCATTAGGTTTGACAGTCAACAATTGTCGTCTACGCTGATTATAAAAGTCTAAAACAAGTTCAGGATTGTCTTTAAAGCCTTCTGGTGTTGCGACTTTCATCACATCATGGCCTTCCCATAATCCGTCCGAATCTCTAAACGT
The DNA here is from genome assembly GCF_039916245.1 of Gelidibacter sp. Lineage (GTDB taxonomy): Bacteria > Bacteroidota > Bacteroidia > Flavobacteriales > Flavobacteriaceae > Gelidibacter. The sequence goes on along the minus strand of NZ_JBDSLS010000094.1, from coordinate 820 downwards.
TTTTAATCCACTTTCAGCACTCATTCCAGCGCCAGTAAGGATAACAATATGTTTCATCTCTTTTTTAATTTGTTTCATTGTTGTCCGTTAAAAATGGAGCCATTATAAATGGCTCCTTGAATAATATCGTGAATTAGCATTGCAAAATTCATAATACGATGGGTAAAAGTAATTATTTTTCTAGGAAGTCTGTTTTCGGACAGCTCATTTCTTTAATAGACGATTCTTTGGTAAGAAAAGAGGTCAAAAAATGTGATTCAGCCCGTTACACCAAACGGTTTACCACAAAAGACCATTCGATAAGTATGCTTTTTTGTTCATTTTAAAAGTGTACATCACTTCGAGATATATCTGGTTCAATTCTGGGTCTATCGGTAAAAATGAATGGTTTTCAGTTAAACCATATCCCTAAAAGAAGTACCTTATCTGATGCCAACAAGAAAAAGGATGTTTTGGTTTTTGAAAATATTTTATCATCAATTATTAAAACAATAAAGCGATTTTTTATCGGACAGCCGAATCAAAGATGTCATAAAAAAGCAGGTGAAGATTTTTAAAACAGAACTTTCCATTGAAATATTTCTAGGTGGACAATAAAAATGCAATCAAGATACAGATTTATAGTATTTTGATGGTCAATCTTTGGTGTGCTGTGATAAAGAAGAAACTGAAGCGCAATTGGGTATTTTCAAATTTGGTCAGCTTCTGTAAAATCCATCTTTTCAATTACATCAATTTGATGAAATTTCTAGAAAACCCAGAAAAAGACTGATAATCAAATAAATGAAAATTAAAGCCAAGTGGATTAATCATTTATCGG
>NZ_JBDSLS010000093.1:0-8629 GCF_039916245.1 Gelidibacter sp. | reverse complement strand
TGGAATTTGCATATAACATTTTTTCAATTAAAGAGCCTCTAAACCCTTTTCCTTCGGCAAGTCGCGATTGTGACGAAACCACAAAATCATGATGATTGGTCCAAGGCTCCACAAACACATAACTGGTTTTGGTACTTATTTCGCCCATTTTCATCCTATTATAAGGTTCTTTTTGCGGGATGTTTTCTACTATTTGTAAATCTTTAATTTGGACGTTAACCTCTTTTTCGGACTGAGTACCGATAAACATCGAGACACTATCATTTTCGATATAAGGCACTAAGATGCTTCCTTTAAATAGTGTGTATTCATTTTCTTTGATCGGAAATTGGTCAATATATTTAATGCCGTGCTCTAATTCGACCTTTTTTTTTCCGTTTTTTATTCTGAATAGTTTTAGTGCGATTGGGGAGTTTCCTTTTGATAGGAAAGAAACCGTATAGATTTTTTGATCTTTAAAAGGCACGATAACTTCAAAACCGGACCGCCCTGACGACTTACCATTGAGCGTTATGACATCGGTTTTATTGGTTTTAATCGCAGCGCTTCCAACTTTATCGAGTTTCCCATCAATCTTTAATTTCACTTCTTTGCCAGCATCCAAATTGTACATTTCTCCAAACCGCTGTTGGATATAATGATTGCCATGTGAGCGTTCATCTAAGGTTGCCACAGAAACTAATTCAGGATCGGGTAATTTCCGCATGCCTACAAATCCGCCGCCATGGCCATTAAATCGTCGGCGTGTGGACCGTGTGTAGTGATTTTTATAACCGGCATCCATTAAAATACCGACCAATTGGTTATTTGGAGTAACGAATCCCGCGGAAGGAAACATTTCATGCGCAAATCCGCCAGGAAAATCGGTATACTCAAAAGTGACATATTGAGAAGGTGTTTCTGCAGGTTTAAAGTTTTCCTCCAAAATATAATAGAGCAAGGGCATGCCCGACTGAAATAAATCAATGCTCTTTTTTACAATATTTGAATTGACGATTTCATAAGTCACCGTAATTGATACATCCAAATCGAAATCTGCCAAATACGTCGCTCTTGATAGTTTTACGATTGAATCGTTACCTGTCCATTCTGAACCTTTCCATTTATTAAGTTCAGTGGTTTCACTTAAATCTAAATTGGCCACTTTGAGTTTAAACTCTTCGGTATTTTGAAGCAACAATTGCTCTCCATTATAAATAGCGACATAATAACCTTCCTTCGCATTTCCAATAACTTTAAGATTGATATTTTGACTCCATCCAATAGTTGTTGCAAAGCAAAACAGCAAATACAGGATTCTCATTTTATGATGTAATGGAGTCATTTTTTAATGTTTAATTATTAACAGCATATTTATAATCAATGACAACATCGTTCGCATACAATTTGCCATACCTTTCGGTTATAACAGCATCTTTTGGAACCAGCACTAATAATGCAGCATGCTCTTTAGCGATGACAAAATTGAAATTCCCTTTTGCATTTTCATGTATAAATGCTCGTTGTATCGCATCATAGATTTTCATCGGTTTTTCGCCTAGATTGATGGAAACTTCTTTCGCCACGTCATTGGGATTATAATATAAAAAGGATGGAAAAGCATCTTTTCTGAAAAAATCAGTCGCCAGCAAATCGAGTTGCAATATGTTTTCAATATTGGTTTTTGAAATTATAGAACCCGCAATACCAACATGGCCACTGCCATACACACTAAACTGAGAGACCTCGGGATTACCTTTTACCCAATGTGGACCATCTCCAAGGGCGATGGGTGCTTTAATATGCAAATAGTCATCAAAATGCGCTTTTTTAATCAGTCCTTCATAAGCGATCACACCTTTAGTATGTTGTTTGAGTTCTGGAATGGATTGATGCTCATCTGGCATTTCATAAGGATAGAAAAACTTCATCGCATTGCTGGCATTCAGCATCCATTTGCCAATCATATTGGCATAGCGCTGATCGTATCTTACCATTGGTACCAATGGCAACATGGAATCATAAGTATTCATCAAAAAGCCAAATCCGCCATGATCCACGGTGCTTCCTATGATTCCCGAAACATCATATCCATTCCAATTACCCAATAATACGCCCCATCCTTTTCTACAAACCGAGGTGCCGTTAAACGTCCATTCAAGAATTTTTGTGTAGTCATAATTGGTGCCTTCTTCTGCATTTAAACGCGCCGCGACATAAGCTCCAAAAGGCATTAAAACTTCATAAAACCGATTGTCATTTTGCGCCAATAGCGCTTCCAACGACGATTTTGCGCCTTTGAGATATTTCGGATCCTCAAATTTTTGATAGGCTGCATACAATACATATGCATGGCCAGCAGCGGCATCTTCCTGTTTGCAAATCCAGTTATCTTTTGGTTCTAAAGTGGCATAGTCAAAAAAAGAATGTGCATAGTTTCCTGCTAAAACAGAATCAGCTTTTTGAAACTTGTCGGCCACTGATCGCATGATGTCTGAATAATCCTTTTCTTCTGGATAAAAATTTGCGACGCCATAAAATAAAACATTAGGATACACATCATACCACCAATCTCTTCCATAACCGCCGCCGAGCAGTGCAACTTCAGGACAGGTATTATTCATGACAATATCCCATCCCTTATCTGAATTAAAATAATTCTTCAACATGGAAACATAGTTTTTCCCTTTTTGGTTGGATTTATTAATGCCCACTAAAGTCGCTCCCAATACAGAACCAACCGTAGCTAAGGATTCATGAAAAATACCATCGTTATGTTTTGGTCCTTGTCTTAAATCGCCCATGGCCGTATAAATGCCGAAGGTTTCTTGATCAAAATTTTTACGCGTATCATCTTTCCAAATTAATGGCCAATACTCTCCGGTTTGAGAAGCATCATAAACCAAGGAATCAAATCCTTTTGCTAAATTTTTAAAATCAATTATTTTAAATGGCTCTGGAAAATTAGGCATGGAGTCAATACGCCCCAATTGAAGTTGGTGTATCGGGTTTTCTACAATAAATTTAGACGGATGCGTTTTACACCCATAACAGACCAAACCTATATATAGAAGGAGTATGTAATTTGTTTTACGCATTTGTAAATGAGTTTAAATTTTTAGTGGCTAAAGTGTCCTCTTCTAACTGTTCTTTTTCTAACAGTTCATTTTCTAAAGTTGCCTGTTGTTTTAAAAGTTGCTTTGCAATCACAATAGAAAGCAATTGCAGTGACCCTATAATCAATAGGGCATATCGTAAAGCGATATCTGTATTCACAAAAAATGCAAGAACTAAAAACGTGCTGGCACCGATAAAACGCCCAACAAACAATCCAAATTCATGATTCAAAATATAGGAAAATTCATTTCTATTTTCGAGTGATGACAGCACATCGATGACTTTTAACTGAATTGGGAAATAAGCAATATCCAAAACCGGTCGGGCGATCAATAACAAAAACATAAATAGAATGACGCCAAATTCATTGAACAATAATCCGTTAAAAAAAGAAGCCAAAAAGAAACAGGTCAATCCAATACTGAAAATGATTAATCGGTGTTTAGGCTTCGAATACTTACCCAAAAGCAGCATAATTACAGCCGCGATCAAAGCACCTATAGAAATCGCAGAACCTAATGCCCCTTCTGAATGAAAGAATTTCATCATGAGCATGGCCGGCGCTGTGACTATAAAACCTTGCGCCAATCCTTTTAATATGGAGAGCTGAATCATCTTCCTCCAGAGTTTGTGAAATTTAAAGTAGAGAAATTTCTCGCTTTTAGGTTTTTCATATTTCCCAAAATGAAACACTATGGAGGCAATTATGGTAATAATAAAAACCACCGTGGTGATGACGCGATAACTCGAATTGACCGCTTCATTGGAGCCAACACCGCCGCTGCTGTGTCCTGTCATTAAATACCAACCAATAATCACGGGCACTGTTGAGGCGATAATGGTATAAATAAAGGTTTCCAGCCCGTAATAAAAATTTCGGACGCGGTCTTTTGTTGTGGATAAAACGAGATAATCCCGATTGGCCCAATACAATCCAAAGGACATGCCCATAATTAAGCCGGCCACCATTAATCCGAAATAATCGATTTGATCCAAGGACATCATAAAAACCATGGAAACGCCACTAAGCAACATTCCTAAGGAAAACAGGCTTTTGATATTCACTTTATTCAACAAATAGCCATTTAACAAAAATGTAATCGGAATGCCGACATAAATGGCCAATTGATACAAAATCACTTTAGAGGGATCGTTAGAATTTCGCATAATATACGAGGCCACAAAAATGTCGATGACCGGCATTACAAAAGCATAAATTGCATTGGTGATGATTAATATGATGGCGCTTCTTGAAAAATCCTTTAATCCTACTTTTGCTAAATCCATGATTAATGTTCTAGTGTTTTTAAAATCTCTTGAATTGAAAATGTTGTGATCGCGACAAATTCATCTGCTGCGCCGTAATACATTTTAATAGTATCGCCTTCCACAATATGACCATTTGTAAAAATGACCTCTCCAAAAAAACCTTTGCGTTCAAATTCTTCTTTTGGCTCCATAAGTGGTGAGCTCGAACGGGCAATAACTTTTGAAGGATCTTTTAAATCCAATAAAATGGCACCTAAACAATAGCGGTTCTTTTCGGTGGCGCCGTGGTAAATTTCCAACCAACCTTGATCTGTTTTTATTGGTGCTGCTCCTGCCCCAAGACGTTTGCTGTCAAATTTGCCTTCACGTGTTTTTGCAATGCATTTATGATTTCCCCAATGCACAGCATCGGGCGATTCAGCCAACCAGATATAATTCCCGCCTAATTCAGGACTGCTAGGCCGATGTAATGCATAATACTTGCCGTTTATCTTTTCTTCGAAAATGGCGCAATCCTTATTGTGCGGACTTAAGATCATGCCTTTCTTTTCAAAATTTTTCCAGTCTTTAGTTGTCCGAAGCCCCACGCCGACACCATTGGGCGATACCATTGTATAGGTTAAATAATAAGTGTCTTCAATTTCCGAAACTCTACAATCTTCAATGCCGTAAGATTCGTATGCGCCTTCTCCGAAGAGTGGCGGATAGTAAACATCTTCAGAAAACTTAATACCATCGTCGCTAAACAGGATTCGCAAATGGGAAATGGTGGTTAAATAATCAGTGACATCATATTTAATGACGCGCGCGTCAGATGCATTCAATTTTGGATCGTCAAGTTTAATGTCTAAAATTTCTACTTTACCCACAGCGTTATATATGGGTACTGACAAAAATCCGTCTTTTTGAACCGTTCTTTCAGCAACCCTAACCAAAAGTCCAATTTTTCCATTAAAGGTAAATGCTCCCGGATTCAGCAAGCATTCAATAATCATCTGTGCATTGCTCGGTCTTAAGTCTGAAGGGGATAATATTGGATTTTGCTTATATCTTTTAGCTATATCTGTCATAGTGGTTTTTGATTATTTAAAATAAAAAAGAGAAGTAGAGTCTCTGAGAAAAACTACTTCTCTAAGATTAAAAATGACTAACTCAAATAATGATTTTCAATCTTTATTAATTTAGTACCCTGGATTCTGAGTAATCGTACCGGCAGATTTGTCAACCTCACCTTGCGGAATTGGGTAAACATAATTTTTATCCTGAAAATTTTTACCAAGCCCTGTTAGAAACGATTTCGCTATGCCCCATCGTTTTAAATCATTGAATCTTTGCGATTCAAAACCTAATTCTACACGTCGTTCATGCATTAACCAATTTTTCACTTGAACTGGATCGGTTGAGTTTGGTCTTGCGGCTAAGGTTCCCGAAGGTATGGCAGAGCCATCTGCAGTTGGTGTTGTTCTGGCGCGTTCTCTTACTTGATTAATTATGGCAATGGCGTCGTTATAGGCGCCAGTTTCAATCAAAGCTTCTGCTTTCCAAAGTAAAACATCGGCATAACGGATATAAATTTTATTACTTGGCGAGTCATCATTACCTTTGTCATCACCCACAGTATTGCCCAATAACTTTGAAACATTCTCATTAGGCACATCCACCGTGTATAATAATCGTGGATCGTTTGGTTCAAAGGCATTTATAAAATCATCAGTAGGAGCCACAAACCCCCAACCTAATAAGGCGCATAAACCGTTTCCTTTTCTTGGATTCTGATCGGAAATATGATCATAGGCGAAAATCACCTCATCTTCATCAAACTCCCTATCCACAGCAAAACTGTCAAAATAGTTGGCATTTAAACTATAAAAACCAAGACCACTTAATTCGTCCACCAGAGCAATGACGTTGGGCCAATCTTTATTATATAACGCCGACTTAGCTTGCAAGGCTATAACCGCGCCTTTTGAAACGCGCCAAGGTTCACCAGGCGATGGATATTTAGAATTTGGCAACAATTCTTTTGCCAGTGCTAAATCTGTATTTATTTGTGTCCAAATTTCAGCTTCAGGAATGCGCACCGCAACTTCAAAAGCTTCGGCAAATGACTTTAGTGGCTTAGTTAAAAGAGGGACATCGCCAAAATTATTCACCAAATCGAAATAGTAAAACGCTCTTAAAAAATAGCATTCGCCCATCAATTGATCCTTACGTGCATCACTGATACCGACGGATTGGGTTACTTCTGTATTGGTCAAATAACTCAGGGCAAGATTGATCCTATTAATACCCTCATAATCATAAAGCCAAATCCCATTAAAAGCTCCATTTTCCGAAGTAAAACTGAACGCACTGAGCTCATCCATCCAGGCTTGATCTCCATCAGGATTCCATTTTTTATTCATGTCGCTTGATGCGATATCTTTTAAAATAAAATCGTTTCTCGTGACGGTTCCATCATCCCATTGCCAATCACCCACAAGGTTTAAAGTACTTGACAGCAATTGATAAGACGAGCTTACCGATGATTCGAGCGTGGTTATAGTAGGAGTCGCATCCACTTGATCCATGGTCAACAAACCTATGGGATCCTTGGTGAGCTCATTATTACAGCCTGTAAATGTTAGAAGCACGGCGATTGCAATTAAATTTTTATATAGTGTTTTCATAACTCGTATTTTAAATATTAAAACTTAACATTTATGCCCAACAAAATCGATGCTGATAGTGGATACGTCCCCTTATCGGTGGTATCTGTAGATTCTGGATCCAAACCTGTATACTTTGTAACGGTAAATAAATTTAGACCAGATAGATAAACTCGCACATCTTGCAATCCTTGGATTGCATTTATGGTGTAGCCAATTTCAACGTTTTTGAGCCTAAAATAGGAAGCATCCTCAACATAAAGACTGGATTCCTTGCTACTTCCGTTATCTTCAAAGGTTACTCGCGGTATGGTATTACTGGTGCCTTCGCCATCCCAAGCGCCTAAAATATTAGTTGTATAATTAAATGGCCTCGTATCAAAATCGATTATTTTTTTAGCATCGTTGAATTTATCAACGCCTTCTACGCCCTGAAATAGACAAGAAAAATCAAAACGTTTATAATTTGCCGACAAAGTAATGCCATAGGTAAGATCAGGAATGGCGTCTCCTGTAAAGGTTCGGTCATTCGAATCGATAATGCCATCCTTATTTAAATCGGCAAACTTAATATCACCAGGTTTTGCAGTTGGGTTAAAAGTGCCACTTAAATAGCTATTAATTTCCGCCTGATTTTGGTAAATACCAATCATTTTGTAGCCAAAAAATGAATTTAAGGATTGTCCCACCTGTTTGGTTTGTAAGCGTTCCACACTATTAATCAAGGTGGCGATGTTGGCATTTATTCCATATTTAAATTCTCTGCTTGAGTTTCTATAGTTTAAAGTCACCTCCAAACCTTTGTTGACGACTTCACCGGCGTTTACGATGGTAGGTGAAACGTCTCCAACAATACTTGGCAACCCTACTGGCAATAAAATATCGGTGGTTCTTTTTACGAAATAATCGGTAGATATTGATAATTTGTTCTCAAAAAACCCAAAGTCAATACCATAGTTGACCGATTCAGAAGTTTCCCATTTTAAATCTGAATTCCCATAACGGGTTACCACGACCTTGCCATCTATTTGACTTATTAAAGTTAAATAGGCATAGTTATCAATCTCTTGATTTCCTAATTTACCCCAGCCCGCTCTCAACTTTAAGTTGGATAACCAGGACACATCTTTTAAAAAGTTTTCATCAGAAATTTTCCAACCTGCGGATACTGAAGGAAAATATCCCCAACGGTGTTTTTCAGAAAAACGTGAAGACGCATCCGCTCGAAAGTTGGAAGTGATCATATATTTGGTATCATACACATAAGTTGCTGAACCAAAAAACGAGAACAATGCCCATTCGGAGGCACTACCGCCATTCCACAAATCGACTTCCGTGCTGCCATAATCGATATATCTAAAGGTTTTATCAGTGATACCAAAACGCATCCTGCTTGCCCCAATGGATGAATCATAATTATCAATAAATTCAGTACCGATCACTGCGCTAATGTCGTGCTTCTCATGAATCGTTTTTGCATAATTAAGCGTATTATTAAAGGTAACGGTGCGCGATTCGCCACGATATTCATTTAAATTATTCGGACGGTTCTGTCTTCCCAATCCTTGATCTTTTTCATTGCCGCCACCATCGTCATCACCAAAATTCTCATTGAA
>NZ_JBDSLS010000092.1:0-11701 GCF_039916245.1 Gelidibacter sp. | reverse complement strand
TTATTGCCACAATTTTAGATGCTATTTTTAAAAGTTTTTTGATACGTTTGAAAAGTTATAACTTTGAAGCCAAAATTAACAATTATTGTGCCTAATATAGATTAATGGCTACACAAAATATTTATATACTTGCAATTGAGTCTTCATGTGATGACACTGCTGCTTCCGTAATGCTTAACGGCAAAATTTTAAGTAATGTTGTTGCGGGTCAAAAAATTCATGAAGCCTATGGTGGCGTGGTGCCAGAATTAGCCTCAAGAGCCCATCAACAAAACATTGTTCCTGTGGTGCATCAAGCATTGCAAAAGGCCAATGTGGATCAATCCCAACTGAGTGCTATTGCCTTTACGCGAGGTCCTGGTTTAATGGGTTCGCTATTGGTTGGCACCTCATTTGCCAAATCGATGGCCTACGGTTTAAATATTCCATTGATTGACGTCAATCACATGCAAGCCCATATTTTAGCGCATTTTATTGATGAAGAAGGATTTAGCAAGCCGCCTTTTCCGTTTTTGGGAATGACGATTTCTGGCGGACATACGCAAATCGTAAAAGTCAAGTCTCATTTTGAAATGGAAGTGATTGGCGAAACGATCGATGATGCCGTCGGGGAAGCTTTTGATAAAAGCGGAAAAATATTGGGTCTCGGTTATCCTGCAGGTCCAGAAATTGACAAACGCGCAAAACTAGGGAATCCGAAGGCTTTCAAGTTTACCAAGCCAAAAGTTGATGGACTAAATTTCAGTTTTTCTGGATTAAAAACGGCCATTCTTTATTTCATTCAGAAGGAAACAAAGGCCAATCCTAATTTTATTGAGGAAAACTTAAATGATATTTGCGCATCTATTCAATACACGATTATCGGAATTTTGATTGATAAGTTAAAACTTGCAACAAAAGAAACGGGCATCACCCATATTGCCATTGGCGGTGGCGTTTCAGCAAATACGGGTATTAGGCAAGCGTTGAAAGATGGCGAAGAAAAATTTGGATGGACCACTTATGTTCCTAAATTTGAATTTACCACAGATAACGCCGCCATGATTGCCATTGTTGGCTATTTGAAGTTTTTGGAAGGCGATTTTGCCCAACAAAACGTAACGGCTTCTTCTCGACTTAAAATTTAATCATACAGACGCAACAATGCAGCTTTTTTATAACCCAGATCTCGACGAATTAACCACTCAAATTTCTTTTACAAAAGACGAAAGCCGACATATCGTCAAAGTGCTTCGTAAAAGCAGTGGCGACCAACTTCAAATTACCAATGGCAAAGGTTGGCTCTTTACTGCAGAAATTACAATTGCAGACTTAAAAAACTGTACTGCGATTATTCTTTCCAAATCCTTTGAACCTTCTCGAAATTATAAAGTGCATCTAGCAGTAGCACCAACAAAAATGAACGATCGCTACGAATGGTTTTTAGAAAAAGCTACAGAGATTGGTGTGGACACCATCACCCCTATTATATGCGACCATAGTGAACGAAAGGCCATTAAAAATGATCGTTTTGAGAAAATTCTACAGTCGGCCATGAAGCAATCGCTGCATTATTATATGCCAGAACTGCAGGAAGCGATTTCTTTTAGCGATTTCGTGGCTCATCCTTTCTACGGTCAAAAATTTATCGCGCATTGCGAAGAAACAGAAAGAACATCTTTAAAAAACGCATTACAGCCCAGTGCTGATGTGCTCATATTAATTGGCCCTGAAGGTGATTTTAGTTCTGCTGAAATCAAATTAGCCATAGCCTCAGGATTCAAACCTGTGACCTTGGGAAATACACGCTTACGAACAGAAACTGCTGCTATTGTTGCTTGTCATAGCGTTACTTTTTGTAATGAATAAATACTTTATGTAAATTAGATTAAGTCTCTATAAACAAGTATTATGAGGCAATAAAAAAGATACTATTGATTTCTAATCGTTTGTATATATAATCTGCTGTTTACACATTAATTATATATCGCTCCTCTGGAGCTCAAATGCGATAATCTATATTTTCTATTAAGATGTCGCCACGCTGTGGCTATTATTATTATTATTATAGAAAGTAAATCCCATTTAAATTTCAACTCATCTAAAGAGCAATTTCTTATTCAGAGAAGCTCCATAGGAGCGCCATATTAATAGATGAAATGTTATAGATAGACGAAAAGCTCAAGAGAAGCGACATCTCTTTTCAAAATTGTTCAATGTTTTAGGGTTTCAGGCTTGGTTCTTAATTCTAATAGCGACTTGTACTGAGCTTGGTCGAAGCAAACGACTAACACTAACTTAGCTTGTCAAAGTATTGGCCACTGAGCTTGTCGAAGTGTCAGTTTTATTGCGTCCCTTGCGCTGGACTTGGCGTACTTTGCTGTTAAATCATCAAACTATTATTTAAACGCAAAGGTCGCAATGGTTTTTCGCTAAGGTCGCAAAGAGAAATTTAAATCAACATGAGATTTCCCTTAATCTTTATAGCTCCATAGGAGTGCCATATTAATAGATTAAATGTAATAGATAGATGGAAAATAAGCTCCAGAGGAGCGTCATCTCTTCTTAAAATTGTTTAATGCTTTATGGTTTAAGGCTTGATTCTTAATTCTAATAACAACTTGTACTGAGCTCGGTCGAAGTAAGCAACGGCCACTGTGCCTGTCAAAGTAGCGGCCACTGAGCTTGTCGAAGTGTCATTTTCATTGCGTCCCTTGCGCTGGACTTTGTGTTCTTTCCGTTTAAACCATCAAGCTTTTATTTAAACGCAATGTTCGCAATGGTTTTCCGCTAAGGTCGCAAAGAGAAATTTAAATCAACATGATATTTTCCTTAATCTTCATAGCTCCATAGGAGCGCCATATTAATAGATTAAATGTAATAGATAGATGGACAATAAGCTCCAGAGGAGCGACATCTCTTCTTAAAATTGTTCAATGTTTTATGGTATCAGGCTTGGTTCTTAATTCTAATATTCAACTATACACTTCTTCTATTCTTTACCACAAATGCTTATATAAATCGCGAAATTTGAGAGACCTTAAATTTTAAACCCAAAGCTTTCAATGCTTTACGGCACAAGTCTATATTCTATGTTCTATCAACGCAGTGGTCTTGATTCTTTTACCGGACATTACTTTTTTTATTTATACTTTTGACACATGACATTCAGTTTTAAAATATCAATACATTTTATTGCGCTTTTGGTTTTTACCATTTGCGTAAATGCCACAGGTTATGCCCAGGAAATTGCCGTTTTAAAGTATAAAGGCGGCGGCGATTGGTATGGAAATCCAACCTCTTTGCCAAACTTAATTACTTTCTGTAATGCCAATATTAACACCAAAATCAATTCCAAACCACAAACGGTCGAGCCCGATAGTCCTGAAATATTCCAATATCCCTTCCTGCATATGACGGGACACGGTAATGTGTTTTTTAGCGAGAACGATATTGAAAACTTAAGGAATTATCTTTTATCTGGTGGATTCTTACATATTGATGACAATTACGGCATGCAACCTTATCTTGTGAAGGAGCTGAAAAAAGTTTTTCCCAACAAGGAGTTGGTCGAATTACCAAAAACGCATCCTATTTTTAGTTCTGCTTTCAAATTTACTGAAGGCTTACCCAAAATTCATGAGCACGATGGTAAAAGACCTCAAGCCTTCGGTATTTTTGAAAACGACCGCTTGATCCTGTTATTTACTTATGAAACCGATCTAGGAAACGGCTGGGAAGATGAAGAAGTCCACAACGATCCTTTTGAAGTTCGGGAAAGAGCATTGAAAATGGGCGCGAATATTATTAAGTATGTTTTTGAAAACTAGAAATAGAAAATAAAGAGAATAGAATATAGATGATAGACTTTAAGATGGGAGACATAAATTAACCTCATAATGAATGTAATGTTCGCAAATACGTAAACACGCTCTGCGAGCGTGCCCGTTGAGAACATGGCGGATAGAACACAGGTATGATAGACAAAAAATATCGCCCCTGCTATCGGACATGTAAATACGTAAAACCCTCTGGGAGCGCGTCAAAAAACCAGTAAAAACTGACACCTTTCTAAATCAAACATCAACAATCCAATCGTTCCAAAAGCATCCGAGTTACTTCAAAAATCAACAATCGTTAATCAACAATCCAATCGTTCCCAAGCGTCCGAGTTACTTCAAAAATCAAAAATCGCTAATCTCCAATCGTTAATCACATGCAACTCACCCATTACAATTCAAAATTTAATCAGCGCAAATCCCCAATCGCTTTGGTGTGCGAAAACGTGACTAATGCGGCCAACGTTGGAAGTCTCTTCAGAACTGCGGATGCTTTTGGAATTGAAAAATTAATCTTTTGTGGCAGCCCTATTCCTTTGGGTAGAAAGATGACGAAAACCTCGAGAAGCACTGAGAAATATGTCGATTTTGAATGGTGCGAAACTGCTGAAGTGGTTTTAAACAAGCTTAAAACTTTAGGTTATCAAATTATTGCCTTGGAGATTGCGAGCAACAGTAAATCACTGTCTCAGATGGAGTTTTCAACGATTAAACCCTTAGTACTTCTGATTGGCGATGAAAACTTTGGAGTTTCTGAAGGCTGTTTAGAATTGTCTGATCATGTTGTTCATATTGATATGTTTGGACAAAATAGTAGCATGAACGTAGTACAGGCCGCTGGTATTGTGCTTTATGAAATTACCAAGCAGCTAATGCGATGATTGTATTTTAATTATTTGAGCACGTATTTCTCAATAACGTTAATTTTTCTTGCTACCACATGACATATTTGATTTATATTTAAAAAATGAAAGCAAAAACGATTTCTAAAGGAATTTTACAAGCCATAGGCGTTGTATTTGGCATTGCCCTACTCCTTTTCTTTCTTTATAAAATTCAGTCATTAATACTCTATGTATTTATTTCGGGAGTTATCTCACTTATTTTCAGACCAGTGGTTCATTTTTTCAAGTACAAGTTGAAATTAGGAAAAACTCTGGGCGCGGTAATCACCTTATTATTAATCGGTGGTTTGTTTGCGCTGATCTTATGGCTGTTCGTTCCCATAATTCTCGAGCAAAGCAAAAGCATCTCAGAAATTGATTTCGAAATGGTCAAAAAAGATCTGAATGAATTGAATATTCAGGCTAGCGAATATATTGGTGTCGAAAAGATTAATATCATTGAGGCCTTTAAACGCACGGAATTTGCTCGAAACTTTGACTCTGAGCTTATTGAGAGTTTTGTTGATGTTTTTGTCAATAATATCGCTTCTTTTATAATTGGCATTTTTTCAATTTTATTCATTTCATTCTTCATGCTTAAAGATGAGCGTATGATGACAAAAACCGTAGCTATACTTGCTGATGAAGGTAAAGAACGTCGGTTTTTGAGAGTTTTGGATAAGGTGAAGGAATTATTGTCCCGTTATTTTATCGGCCTGTTAATTCAAACGACTGTTATCGCTATAATCTACTTTTTATTATTGCTGAATTTAGATGTTAAAAATGCTTTGGCCATTGCCATTCTTTGTGCTTTTTTAAATATAATTCCTTATTTAGGGCCTCTTCTTGGCGGTGCAGTCATGATTTTGGTGGTGATTTCGAACAATCTTGGCGTTGATTTTTCGTCAGATTTATTACCACTTTTGATTAAAGTCCTTATAGGCGTAGGCATTGCACAACTTATTGATAATATTATTTCGCAACCAATCATATTCAGCCAGAGCGTTCGTTCTCATCCGTTAGAAGTTTTTATTGTAATTATAACTGGAGGCTTACTCGCCGGTATCCCAGGTATGATTCTTGCCGTTCCCGTTTATACCACGATTAAAGTGATATCAAAGGAGTTTTTGTCCGAATATAAAATTGTAAAGCAATTGACCAAGAACCTTTAAGTTGATTTTGGTATTTTCGCGGTAAATTATAGGTCATGAATTTTGCTATTTTACATCCTGATGTTCAAGATTACATCAACCACAATCTTAAAACTGATCCTACGGCGCTGATTCTAAAAGGTGTTCCTTTTGAGGAGGTGTCGGTCGCAGAAGTGGTGGAACAGATTGAGGCAAAAAGCAGATGCGAAAAGAAATTACCCACGTGGTTCCAGCAGCCCAATATATATTATTCCAACAAGCTTAATATTGAACAAACTTCTTCAGAAATTACAGCGGCGTATAAGTCCCGTTTGATTTCAGGCAAATCGCTTATTGATTTGACCGGCGGTTTTGGTGTGGATGCCTATTATTTTGCCAAAACTTTTGAAAAGGTGACGCATTGCGAATTGAATGCGGATCTCAGCAAAATGGTAAAACATAATTTTGAGATGTTAAAAGTAAGTAACATTAAAACCTACGCTACAGATGGTTTAGAAGAGCTTCAACATTCGTCAAAAACGTACGATTGGATTTATGTTGATCCCTCGCGACGTCATGAAAGCAAAGGGAAAGTGTTCTTTTTAAAAGATTGTTTGCCAAATATTCCTGACCATTTAGAATTGATATGGTCACGGTCCAAAAACATCCTCATAAAAACCTCGCCTTTATTAGATATCACTTTAGGCACCAATGAACTGAAATATGTGAAATCCATTCATATTGTCGCCGTTAACAATGAGGTCAAAGAATTGTTATGGACTTTAGAACGGGGTTTTTCTGGCCAGATTGCCATCAAAACGACCAATATTATGAACGATTATTCTGAAGATTTTGAGTTTTTTATGGCAGATGAATCTCAGATTGAAACCATCTATAGCGAACCACTCGCCTATCTGTATGAGCCAAACTCGGCCATTATGAAGTCGGGAGGTTTTAATTCGTTAACAACCGCTTACAACGTCAGTAAACTTCACAAGCATTCGCATTTATATACGAGTTATAACTTATTAGAATTCCCCGGAAGAGCATTTAAAATCATTAAAACCGTTCCTTATAATAAGAAAGCACTTAAAAAGCTTTCCATCGAAAAAGCGAATATTACCACGCGTAATTTTCCTGAAGCAGTTCAGAATATTCGTAAAACCTTAAAAATTAAAGACGGTGGCGAGCACTATCTTTTCTTTACAACAAACATCAATAATGACAAAGTGTTATTAGTCTGTCTTAAAGCAGATTGCGAACACTAGTTAAAGTAATTATTCACATGAATTAAGTGTTGTAAAATTTAAATTTTAGCCTTAAAAAATCAAAAGCCTATCTAAAACACTTTAAAAACATAGCCTAGAAGCCAGTATAAAATAAGAAATACGACAATGGTACCAATACATCCGCATTTACCACCACCTATTTTTTTTGCTCCCCAACCTGCAAGAAGCGCTCTGAATAAATCTTTCATGCCCTTTAGATTTAAATTTATTATTGTCCGATTAATACTTGCAGCACTTTGCGTTCCCTTCTATAAATAGAGGTTTTTTAAGTTTTGTTCATCTATACACTCCTTCTATTCTTTATTACAAACGCTTACATAAATCTGCGAATTTGGACATGGCCTTAAACTTTAAGCCCAATGCTTTCAATACTTTACTATCAACGCAGTGGCGGTTACTGAGCTTGTCGAAGTGTCTTGGTTCTTTTATCTGACAATAGTGATTTAAATTTAAAGATAACGCTAAATCAGATTTTGGTGGTGCGCAATAACGAGAAATTATATCTCAAATACAGATTTCTCCGTAAAACCATAACAGGTCGATTCTTCAACCGTTCGCTTGGTATTCAATCCCGTAAATTCACTGAAAGCAGGAAGAATCAATCGCTGTTCAGAAACCTCAAAGCATGGCAATTTAATGAAGACTTTTCCTTTGCCTTTTATCGTAACGCCAGGATGCGTATGGCCAGAAATACAAAAGGTCTTCGTGTCACAGTGTTGTTCATCATGCACAAACCTTAAAGCACCAACCTCCTTATGAGTTTTAAAAATTACGATGCCCATCGCTTCGTAAAAACTATCCTTTAATCGGTCGTGATTACCCTTGATAAGCTCAAAGTTAACCATGGAATTATCATTTATAAAGCTTTGAAATTGATCAATATCGGTATTGTTTTCTGCATGAAAAAGATCGCCCACCACTAGAACAGTTTCCACTATGAAATGATCGATCAAACCTTGTAAGCGCTTTAAATCTTTATCCAAAATAACAGATGGAATCGGAATACCTGCCTTTCTAAAATGAGCGGTTTTGCCAATGTGCAAATCAGAAACCACCAAGGTTTTCTCCCTTTCCCAATACAATGCCCGCTGATTGGTTAGTGTAAAAACTTCGTTATGAATGGAGATGTCCTTGGTACTAATCGTCATAGTTGCGTTTGCTTCATTACCTCGTCCCTTATCCGACGGATGCGTGCGTCCAAGTCTTCACTGGTCAGCGATTGTCGCAAACTGTCCACTTTAATTGGAAAACTCAATGGGGTGAAAGATTTTGCAAATTTAAGAATAAGTTTACTTTTAGAAATGCGTTCGAAAGCTTCTTTTAAGCGGGCTTCTTCCAATTGCTCGTTGAAAACTTCGGTATAAGCTTGACGTAGCAACAAATTTTGAGGCTCATAATCTTCCAAAACTCTAAAAATTAATCCCGATGACGATTGCAGACTTTTGTTGTTTTTGCGAGTTCCAGGTTGGCTTTGCACCACCAAACCTGAAATAACGGCGATATCCCGAAACTTACGTGAGGCCATTTCTGAAGCATTAATACTGCCAATCACATCTTCCATTAAATTTTCTTTGGATAATATATCTTTGATATTGTTTTCATCAATGGGAATCGCTTGATCGCTCAATAACTCAAAACCATAATCGTTCATGGCGATGGTAAAAGTCAAGGGTTTTATCAAACTTAAGCGATAGGCGATTAAGGCTGCCATGACCTCATGAATCAAGCGGCCTTCAAACGGATACATAAACACATGATGCCCGTCTTTGGTTTCAATCAATTCGATGAGAAATTCATCTTTTCTGGGGATGTGTGAATGTTTTTCCTGTTGAGAAATCAGCGGATGTAAAAATTGGAGTTCTTTTTCTGTCGTTTTTGGATGTAAGGATTCTGATAGCTTATCTCGTAAATACTGGCTTAAATACGAAGATAATGGCAATCTGCCTCCTAACCAACTCGGGGTGATGGCTGATTTTCGCTTACTGCGTTTTACTAAAACGGTCATATCTTTAATCATCACCATTTCCAAAACACGTCCGGCCAAAATAAAATGATCGTTGGGTTTTAATTTGGAAATAAAATATTCTTCCACCATCCCAACATAGCCGCCTGAAATGAATTTGACTTTCAACATCGCATCACTGACGATGGCGCCAATATTCATGCGGTGCAACATCGCAATCCGTTTGCTTTTCACTTTATACAAGCCATCGTCGTCCAAAATCACTTTGTGGTATTCTTCATAGGATTTTAGGGTGTTGCCACCTTCGGTAATAAACCGCAGCGCCCAATACCAATCCTCTTGAGTCATATAATGGAATGCATGCACTTTTTGAATGGCTTCAAACAACTCCTTTTCCTTAAAACCCTCGCCAACAGCCAAAGTGACCATATACTGAATCAACACGTCAAAGGTCAGCACCATCGGTTCTCGGGCTTCAATACGCTTATCTTTTACTGCTTGTTTTAAGGCCGAAGCTTCAATCAATTCCAACGAATGCGTGGGCACAAAATAGATTTTCGAAGTTTCGTAAGGCGAATGCCCACTCCTTCCCGCACGTTGCATAAAGCGCGCAATCCCTTTGGGCGAACCAATTTGAATGACGCAATCCACCGGTTTGAAATCCACGCCCAAATCTAAAGACGAGGTGCAAACCACTGCTTTCAGATGCCCGTCAGAAATCGCATCTTCAATCCAATTGCGCAATTCGGCATCAATGGAGCCGTGATGAATGGCAATCTGGCCAGCCAAATCAGGTTCTGCCTTTAAAATTTGCTGATACCAAATCTCTGCCTGATTTCTGGTATTGGTAAAAATGAGCGTCGTGTTATTATCGTAAATTATCGGAATGATTTTAGAAACCATTTTAACGCCCATATGCCCTGCCCAGGGCAAAACCTCAATTTCGTCGGGCAGAACGGTTATAATTTCAATGTTCTTTTTTTCCTTGGCGACAATCCGTTTGGTCTTGATATTTTTATAGGGAATTAACACGTTTTGCGCTTCATCCAAATTTCCTATGGTCGCGGTAATCCCGAAAATCTGAACATTTTTTGAAAGGGATAATATTCGGGAGAGTGCCAATTCGGTCAATACACCACGTTTGGAGCCTAGTAATTCATGCCATTCATCCACGGCGACGCAATGCAAATCTTTGAAAAATCGTGAGTTGTTCTTCTGTGAAAACAGAATATGAAGCGTTTCTGGCGTGGTCAACAATACATCGGGCATCAAACGTTCCTGACGGCGGCGGTCTTTTTGCGGCGTATCGCCATTTCGGACTTCTACTTCCCAATCCAGACCAATTTCTTCGACCGCAATGGTCATGGCTTTCGCCAAATCTTTGGCCAAGGACCGTAGCGGACTTATCCACAGCAATTTCATGCCTTTTTTATAGGCTTCTGGCTGATTCAAATAATCAATAATGACCGCCAAAAACACGGAAAATGTTTTTCCAAATCCAGTGGGCGCGACGACCATGCCGCTATTACCGTTGTGATAAGCATTCCAAGTCTGCACTTGAAAATCGAAAGGCTCCTGCCCTTTTTCCTTCATCCAATTGGCAACAATAGCATAGCCTGGGGTATCCTGAACGTTTTTCAATTGGGGTTCGTGATTAAAAGTTTCACTTGTTCAATGGTATCAATGTCATCCACGGTTTTATCACGTCGCCATCTTAAAATTCGAGGAAACCTCAGAGCCACACCCGATTTATGACGGTTGCTAAAAGCGATGCCTTCAAAGGCAATCTCAAAAACCAATTCCGGTTTGACGGTCCGAACTGGGCCAAATTTCTCGATGGCGTTTTTATTGACAAATTTTGAGATTTCAGTGATTTCCACATCGGTTAAGCCAGAATACGCTTTGGCCACGGTTACCAAGCCGCCGTCTTTTTTAACCGCAAAGGTATAATCGGTGTATTTTGAACTGCGTCGGCCACTTCCCTTTTGTGCATAAATCATAACGGCATCGATGGTCAGCGGGTCCACTTTCCATTTCCACCAATCCCCTTTTTTTCGCCCCGTGTGGTACGGCGATTCTTTTTGTTTCAGCATTAAACCTTCACTGTTGAAATCGCGCGCTAGATTTCTAATCGCATCCAAATCCTTCCAATTTTTAAATGGAATCATTTCAGAAATGACAATAGGATTCGGCAACCATTCAGAAGTCAATAAGCTTTCCAAAATTTCACGACGGAACTTTAAAGGTTTCATGCGAATGTCCTTTCCATTCCATTCCAAAACATCATAAACATAAAATCCTACGGGAATTTCTTCCAACATCTTTTTACTGACATTTTTTCGATTCAGACGTTTTTGTAAATCATTGAATAATAGTACAGCATTGTCCTTTAGCGCTAATATTTCACCATCAATGACAAAATCATCCTCAAAAGTTTCCATCGCAGATACCAGTTCAGGGAACTGACTCGTGACCAATTCCTCGCCTCGGGACCAAATGAAAATCTCGTCGTTTCGTTTCACAATTTGTCCTCTGATGCCATCCCATTTGTATTCAATTTGCCAATCGTCAGGCGCACCCAATTCTGGCAATTCCTTTTCCAAACTATAGGCCAGAC
>NZ_JBDSLS010000091.1:0-4658 GCF_039916245.1 Gelidibacter sp. | reverse complement strand
CACAGCGTTATGCCTTTACTTTGGAAATGTCATTTTTGGCCGATCGTTACCAGCAAATCAGCGATGATTTATCGCAATTAGATTTATTCAAGGATTTTATGGTCAGTGATTATGATATTTATAAATCGTTGATTTTCTCTAAAATAACCTTGCCTGAAGATGAATTTAGACTCTATAGAAAGCTTTTCTATTTGATGTATAAAGATATTGCAAAACCCGATTTGTATGTGTATTTATATCAGAATACCGAGCGTTTACAAGCGAATATCAAGAAGCGTGGCCGCGACTATGAACAGAATATCGAAAACGATTACCTCGAAAAGATTAATTCTGGCTATTTAGAATTCCTAAAGAACCAAACGGAGCTCAATGTCAAAATCATTGATATTTCTGATCTTGATTTTGTAGAAAACAGGGAAGACTATTTATGGATTTTGGAGGAGATTAGTGGGAAGGATGTTTAGTTTTGTTTGAAACAGTCAAATTAGGATTTTATTTGTCATTCCGACAGCGGAGGAATCACATGCGAGTGAGCCAGCGATATCATAAATAATGAGATTCCTCCTGCGTCGGAATGATAATTCGAGAAGAGGTGAAAGTGGTAATGTTTGTTATGATTGTGCTATCCCCGTGCACCCATCTTACAAAACAAGTCCCAAACCACAATCCCGCAACTTACTGAGATGTTCAGAGAGTGCTTTGTTCCAAATTGAGGGATTTCGATGATCACGTCGCTTGCACTGACCACATTTTGAGCCACGCCTTTCACTTCATTGCCAAACACCAAAGCGTATTTTTGATTGGGTTGAGGTTTGAAATCATTGAGCATGGTAGCGTTTTCAGCTTGTTCAATGGATGCTATAATCACATTGTCAGATTTTAATTGCTCAATTAAATCCATGGTGTTTTCAACGTATTCCCAGTCCACCGTATCGGTGCTTCCTAAAGCGGTTTTATGAATGTCTTTATGCGGAGGTGTAGCGGTAATACCGCACAGATATATTTTCTCCACCAAAAAAGCATCACTGGTTCTAAACACCGATCCTATATTATTTAAACTTCGGATATTATCCAACACAATAATTAAGGGCGTTTTTTCTGTTTCTTTAAACGCTTCCACACTCAATCGGTCGAGTTCGCTGTTTTTTAATTTTCTCATAGAAAATATTTATTTTCATTCCCACGACGGTGGGAATCTCATCATTTTAGATTTCAAGGATTCCAATAGAATCTATCAGCAGGGGAACCTTATCATCGCCATTCCCACAAGGCCGATAACTATCGCTAGGGAATTTCTCTGTTTTAAATTTGTCAAACCTTTCAGGTTTTGGAAACCTGAAAGGTTCTGTTGCTCAATTCAGAATCTAGCTCAAAAAACTCCGCGTATCTCTGTGAATTCTCTGCGCGTCTCTGCGAAATAGTCCTTCCATGAGGTTTCATAGTGC
Source organism: Gelidibacter sp. (assembly GCF_039916245.1). Classification (GTDB taxonomy): domain Bacteria; phylum Bacteroidota; class Bacteroidia; order Flavobacteriales; family Flavobacteriaceae; genus Gelidibacter. The sequence goes on along the minus strand of NZ_JBDSLS010000091.1, from coordinate 3,213 downwards.
GGTAAAACATTGTAAATAACTTCTGTCGCATCCATTTTCCAAAGCCTCAAATTATAAGTACCTTAGCAGTCCTGATATTTAGGGCAAAAATACCATTTAAAAAACACAAACATTGTGAGATTTCCACCTTCGTGGAAATGACAAAGACAATTTATGAAAAAAGAAAAGAAGGTAACTCCGTTAATGACACAATACAATGCGATTAAAGCAAAGTATCCTGATGCCTTATTGCTTTTTAGGGTGGGCGACTTCTATGAAACCTTTGGCAGCGACGCAGTAAAAGCCTCCAAAATATTAGATATTATATTAACCAAACGCGGTGCAGGCAGTGAATCCGAAACCGAATTGGCTGGATTTCCTCATCATTCGTTAAATACCTATTTGCCAAAATTGGTCAAAGCGGGTTGCCGCGTGGCGATTTGCGATCAGTTGGAAGATCCTAAGCAAGCAAAAACCTTGGTGAAACGCGGTGTTACTGAATTGGTGACGCCTGGAGTGGCATTGAATGATGATATTTTGCATTCAAAGTCCAATAACTTTTTGGCTGCAGTCTGTTTTGGCAAAAATTTGATTGGGGTTTCTTTTTTAGATGTCTCCACAGGTGAATTTCTGATTTCTCAAGGGAATTCAGAATATGTCGATAAATTACTTCAAAACTTCAGACCAAGCGAAATTCTGATTTCTAAACCAAAACGAAACGAGTTTAAAAATACTTTTGGTGATAACTTTCATACATTTTATATGGAAGATTGGGTGTTTCAGGATGATTATGCCAATGAAACCTTGCTCAAACATTTTCAAACCAAATCGTTAAAAGGTTTTGGTATTGAGGATTTGTTTGAAGGTATTGTGGCTTCAGGCGCTGTCTTGCATTATCTGAGTGAAACACAGCATCACAGATTACAACATATTACTTCCATTCAGCGGATTACCAAAGATGATCACGTTTGGATGGATCGTTTTACCATCAGGAACTTGGAACTTTATCAATCCAACAATCAAAATGCGGTGACTTTGATTGATGTGATTGATCGTACGATTTCACCAATGGGAGGTCGTTTATTGAAGCGCTGGTTGGCTTTGCCGCTTGTGGATATAGACAAAATCAATCAGAGGCATGAGGTGGTTCAGTATTTTTTAGATGATACCATTGTTCTGAAAAAGATCCAAAACCAGATCAAAGGTATCGGGGATATCGAACGGTTGATTTCAAAAGTGGCAACAGTTAAAATTTCTCCTAGAGAAGTGGTTCAGCTGAAAAATGCCTTAGAAGCAATTGTTCCTATTAAAACGCTCACGCAAAACACCGATAATAAAGCCATTCAACATATTGGCAACAATTTGGAACTTTGTGAAGAGTTGCGTCAACGCATCAAAACGACTTTAAATGATGATGCGCCGGTCAATATTTTAAAGGGAAATACGATTTCCTCTGATTTTTCGGCAGAATTGAAAGAACTCAGAGCGCTTTCCACCTCAGGAAAGGATTATTTAGATGCTATGCTGGAACGCGAAAGCAAACGTACAGGAATATCGTCCCTCAAAATTGCGTCCAATAATGTGTTTGGGTATTATATTGAAGTGCGCCATTCACAAAAAGATAAAATACCTGCGGATTGGATCAGAAAGCAAACTTTGGTTAATGCAGAGCGTTATATTACTGAGGAGCTAAAAGAATACGAAACTAAAATCCTTGGTGCTGAAGAGCGCATCCTGGGTATTGAACAGCAATTGTTTTCCGAATTGGTGTCGTGGATTGGGCAATTCATTCAACCTGTTCAGAAAAATTCGGCATTAATCGCGCAACTGGATTGTTTGTGCGGTTTTGCGCAATTGGCTTATGACAATAAATACACACGTCCAGAAATTAATGACGGTTTTGCATTAGATATCAAAAATGGAAGGCATCCCGTTATTGAAAAACAATTACCACCTGGCGAGCCTTATATTGCCAATGATGTTTATTTGGATAGAGACAAGCAACAGATCATCATGATTACCGGGCCTAATATGTCGGGTAAATCAGCCATTTTGCGTCAAACGGCCTTAATAGTGCTGTTGGCTCAAATGGGAAGTTTTGTACCTGCTGAGCACGCTACAGTGGGATTGACCGATAAAATATTTACAAGAGTTGGTGCCAGTGATAATATTTCCATGGGCGAATCGACCTTTATGGTGGAGATGAATGAAACGGCTTCCATTTTGAATAACATCTCTGATCGAAGTTTAGTGTTGTTGGATGAAATCGGTCGTGGTACGAGTACTTATGACGGGATTTCGATTGCTTGGGCCATTAGCGAGTATTTGCATGAGCATCCAAGCAAGGCCAAAACCTTGTTTGCCACCCATTATCATGAGTTGAATGAAATGACCGAAACATTTGCACGGATTAAAAACTTTAATGTTTCTGTGAAGGAGTTGAAGGATAATGTGCTTTTTTTAAGAAAATTAGTGGAAGGCGGGAGTCAGCATAGTTTCGGAATCCATGTGGCGAAAATGGCGGGAATGCCACAACAAGTGATTCATCGTGCCAATAAAATCCTGAAGCAACTAGAGAAATCACATAGCAGCGAAGAATTGACAAACAAGGTAAGAACGCTTGAAAATGACATGCAATTGAGTTTTTTCAACTTAGATGATCCTCTTTTAGAGCAGATTAAGGAAGAGATCATCAATATTGATATCGATGTTTTAACGCCAGTTGAGGCGCTTATGAAATTGAATGAAATTAAACGTATGTTGTTGAAAAAGAAGCGTGCATAAAAAAAACAACTTTTTTTTATGCAAAAGGCTTTGTCATTCTAAGAAATGTATTAAATTTGCCCTCGCAATGCCGATAGGTGTCGTGAAAACGTTCTTAAATTAATTGCAATAACGCGAAAATAGCTCAGTTGGTAGAGCGCCACCTTGCCAAGGTGGAGGTCGCGGGTTCGAATCCCGTTTTTCGCTCAATATCGAAAAGCAAAAGTATGGATTCCGCTGCTGCGGAACATTGTTTTACACAATGAGTACTTTGTGCAACTGCTCAAGTGGTGGAATCGGTAGACACGCCGGACTTAAAATCCTGTGTCCATTAGGACGTGCGGGTTCAAGTCCCGCCTTGAGTACTAAGCCTTGATAATCGAAAGATTGTCAAGGTTTTTTGGTTTTAGTCAACTTTGACTTATTGCAATCCTTAGTATTTCATCCTTTTCAAGTATCCAATATCAGTTT
>NZ_JBDSLS010000090.1:0-28613 GCF_039916245.1 Gelidibacter sp. | reverse complement strand
TCCTAAAAATTGACTCGATTGCAAAAAAAAGTAAGACAAATAATAATTTTCATCTAACCGAACCCTTTAGTTTTCCAAACCTTAATGATTTTTAAGATAAAACTGATCGGCACATTTAAATTTCAATAATTCATCATAGGTTATTGGCTTGGCAATACCAGCTAACGGATTCGGTCGCAATGAATAAGGACATACCCAAGTTTGTGAATAGGCGTTTCGAAGATAGGCGACAAAAACTTTGCCGTCCCTTTGGTTTATTCGGACCGCAGTTGTAAATATGGAGGGATAAAGCCTTTCCAATTCCTGAGCCGTTGCTTTCAATTGTAGCTTAATTTCATCAAAGGTTTTAGATCAGCGTATGTTGTACCACACATGAAAACCATGCTGACTTGTGGTCATTAATAAAGGTTTTATATTCTTTTTTCTTGAAAATGCACCCTTTTACCATTTCAAAAGAATTTTATGCCGGATCCAGACCAAATACGACTTTGTCAGGTTTGTTTATGTCATCGATTTTGGACAACCAGGGATGGAAACCGACAGTCCCTTGATTTGCCAAATAGATGAGGGCCTTTTTTGAATTACAGACAATTTGTGTATTTTCCTCTTCTTCAGTTGTCACCTGATTATTTTTTTATAAAATCAGGATAATAGTCAGACCATTTTTTTTGATAAAACCCTTTGGATTCAATGCCATCAGGAAATCGGTTAAGGCTCAGTGTTCTGTTTTTTAGATAGAGCAACATTTTTTCTGCCACTTCGCTATAATAACTGATCATTTCGATTTTTGTGATTTTTGGACTTTGGAAAAATCACTTTATCTGGATGGGTTATTTCTATTCAGTCAATTTTCATAAAAATCTATGTAAGCCTTTTTATTAATTTGATAATTCTTTTAGGACAGATTCAGGGTTTTTATCCTCTCTCATTCCCAACAGTAGTGGTTGAAGCAATGTGTTAGCTTGAACAAAAAAATCCCGCGATAGGCAGGATTTTTTTTCTATTCTTATCAATCTGATTTAAATTAATCAAATTTCATACTATCAAAAAACTTATTGACTTGCTCCTTAGTTTGGCCAGTCTTTTTTTGGATACGACCTTTTAACTCATCTTCTTTTCCTTCTTCATAAGTTAAATCATCATCAGTGAGGTCGGCCCATTGTTGTTTGATTTTTCCTTTGGCAATATTCCAATTACCTTTTAATTTATCTCCTGTAGAACTCATAATGTTATTTTGTTTTAAGGTTAAACTTAGTTGTGTTTCTGTTGAAATTAAAGATACATTAATCTGCTCCTAAATAAGTAAAAATCAAGTTAAGATGCTGTTAAATAAAGGCTAATGATCGCGGGGAACGGCCAAATCTCAGGAGTTATGACTCTAAATAATATATTTCAAAATTTCCTACTATACCATATAAATTTAAAACTCAGCTATTAAATCAGATAATTTTTTAGCTCTTCCTTGCATGGCGCATCGATAAAACTTAGTAATAAAAGAAGGCTAGTAATGCGATTTCAACTCTCTTAAAGGGATACTGTATTATATAAAATGAGTGTGAAGATTTTTAGAACCCAATTTTGTGGTAAGAGATCATTTCCCCTAAAACATCTTGTCTAAATATATTTTTAGCTTTATCTAAAAATATATTTGTTAATTCGTGTATAATGTTTAGTTTTGCCTAAAATGATAAATAAATGAGAATTAAAAGTTACCTATTGGGAAGTTTGTTTATACTTCCACTATTATTTTCTTGTGAGATCCTTGGTCCACAAGAGCCTGAAGAATATGAATTACTCGATGGCCCGGTCGAAGATTTAACCATGGCTGAGGCCAAGCGTTTTATTAAGGGAGATGTCGCATTCAACGACCAAATTTTTAACGTGGAAACAGGTTTGGGTCCGATTTTTACGGGAACCAGTTGTGTGAGCTGTCATGCTGGCGACGGAAAAGGGCATCCTTTCGTGAAATTTACCCGATTTGGACAATCCTTTCCAGGCGTTAATGAATATTTAGCACAAGGAGGACCTCAACTTCAAAACCGTGCTATTCCAGGTTATGCACCTGAAACCTTGCCACCGGGAGCACCACATACTGAGTTGATCGCTCCGATTGTTACTGGTTTAGGATTTCTGGATGCGGTTAGAGATCAAGATCTTATCGAGATGTCCGATCCCGACGATTTGGATGGCGACGGTATTCGTGGACGCGTCCATTGGAACACCCGACCAGATTATGTGAAGGATCGTCCAGAAACCATTAGTGTGGACGGGAAATATATTTCGCGTTTTGGAAAAAAAGGTAAAATGTACGATCTCTTACATCAAACTGCAGATGCCTATAATCAAGACATTGGAATCACCTCCTATTTTGAGCCTTATGATACCTATAGTGGCGACAAACTACAGCCGGAAATAGACCGACAAACCATCAGTGATGTCGTTTTTTACCTAAAAACTTTGAAAGCACCAATTCCTAGAAACCAAAACAATCCAGACGTCATGGCGGGAAAAGCCTTGTTCGGCGATATTCAGTGTGCAGCTTGCCACAAGCCGACCTTAAAAACGGGGTATTCGCCAATTGAGGCTCTTTCTTTCAAGGAATTTCATCCCTACACCGATTTGTTATTACATGATATGGGCCCAGATTTGGACGATGGTTATACGGAAGGATACGCCTATTCTTACGAATGGAAAACACCAGCCTTATGGGGCATTGGATTATCAAAATATTCTCAAGGTGGTCAGTACTTTTTACTTCACGACGGAAGAGCCAGAAGCATTGAAGAAGCGATTTTATATCACGGTGGAGAAGCTGAAAACTCTAAAAACAAATATCTAGGCTTAAGTCAAAAAGAAAAGGACCAAGTCATAAAATTCATTGAATCCTTATAAAACAACACTTATGGATCGGAAAAAATTCTTAAAAACCTGTGGAATAGGCTTGGTAGGCCTTCCCTTTGCCACTACGCTCTTGACGTCTTGCGAAAGTATCTATTATGCCACCAGCAGTATTAAAAAAAATACTCTTATGGTGCCGCTTTCTGAGTTTGAGATTCCCAAAAAGAATACCATGACCTATAGGAGTTTTGTTTTAGTCAAAACTTCAAAGGAAGATTTTCCTATCTGCCTTTATAAAACGGGTGACAGCGAATACAAAGCCTCGCTAATGAAATGTACGCATCGCGGTTGTGAGCTCAATGTGGGCGGTGGCATTTACACATGCCCATGTCATGGCAGTGAGTTCGATACCAAAGGTGGCGTTTTAGAAGGCCCAGCCGATCAAGATTTAAAAACATTCAAAACAACCATTCAAAATGAAACTATTTACATTGAACTCTCTTAAAAACATTCTCCTAGTTCTCGGTCTACTCTACTTTGGTTCCGTCATGGGGCAAGAAGAGAACACCAAAAAGGATAAAAAAGACGAGGGTCTTGAATTAAATATGGATGCGGTATTTAATAGACCCACCCTAAGCTTTGACAAAGTCCCTGTAACACTCGGCGGCTATCTGGAAGCTAATACAATACACAGAATTGAGGAAGGCATTACGGATGGCCTATCTTTTCAAGCGCGAAGATTAACGATATTTATGGCCGCCTCCATTTCGGAACGCATTAAGTTTTTAACCGAAATAGAATTCGAAGATGGTGGTAAGGAAGTGGCGATTGAGTTTGCGGCTTTAGATGTGGCATTTCATCCCCTGTTCAACTTTAGAGGAGGGATTGTCATGAATCCAATTGGTGCTTTTAACGAAAGCCATGACGGCCCAAAATGGGAATTTGTCGAACGTCCCGATGTGGCAGTTAATATGTTGGGAGCTACCCTATCCAATACTGGCTTTGGAATGTACGGAAAAACCTATTCTGGGAATTGGATTTTTGGCTATGAGGCGTATTTGACCAACGGATTTAGTAGCCGAATCATTTCCAACGAAGAGGATAAAACCTATTTGCCAGCGCACAAGAATGGCGAAAATCTCTTTGAGGATAACTTTAGCGGAAAAGCGATGTTTTCTGGAAAGCTGGCCATAAAAAATAGAAAGATTGGAGAAATAGGTATTTCTTATATGGGAGGTACTTACAACAAGTTTGAAGATGCAGGCGAAGAAGTGGAAGACCAAGCGAAACTAGACGTTTTCGCCATCGATTGGAACACCACGATCAAGGCTACCGGCACTTATATTGTTGGAGAAGCCGCTTGGATTTGGGCGGAAACACCAGATACTTATACCCAACAATACGGAAATAAACAGCGCGGTATTTTTATGGATATCGTTCAACCCGTTTATAAAAACAAAATTTTTGAATGGGAAGATGCCACGTTCAATTTTGCAGCCCGATTTGATTATGTAGACTGGAACGTGGGACGATTTGCAGAAACCGATACCAAAATTGGCGATCAAATTCTTGCCGTTACTCCTGGAATCAGCTTTAGGCCTACTCCTAAAACGGTGTTTAGGATCAACTACCGTTATGAATGGAAAATCGATATCCTGAACAATCCTGCTGAAAGAGCCGCTACTTGGTATATGGGATTCAGTAGTTATTTTTGATCCACCGCCTCCTGAACATGCCCTAAATAACACGACATTTATTATAAAACCTATGGATTCCCCAAACTTTAGGTTTTTTTGATTTTTCGTGCATTTGACATCTTAATTGGACTATTTAATTTCCTTCAGAAATCCGAGTACTCCGTGGAATCAATGTAATCCGTGTAATCCGCCTGTCCTTTCATAACATTTCACACGGTAATTGTAAAGCCGGGAAGGTCCGTGTAAAAAATCTTTAGAAATTAAGACGAAATCCAAGTAATCAAATCCACCAAAGATTGACTTTCAATACCAATGAGAAGTCAATATTCAAGTGCAACGGAAAAAATTAAAAAGTGTTCAATACATATAATTATATTTAAGGTTGAACTGAATATCTATTAATTTCTCAAAAACAGGTCCCGCTATTTTCAGGATGAGGTTGTCGCATTATTTTTTCGCATGTAAACAAGTCGATAACAATTCTGGCCACCATACTGTGCGTTTTAGGTTCAAAGTCCTCTATTTATATTCACACTTTTTGTGGCGCGAAAACAGAACGAATCACAGGTAGGATATTTTCTACAAGAAAAACTACAATCTGTAAATCAACAGCTTATCGCATTTGTCCGAAAAGAAGTACATAAAAATTTCAAGCTTTATTTTAACAGAAATAAGTCCTTCGGAGTCTCTTATATGACTATCTTTAGAATCATCTCCGCTTAGTATTTAATGCGTTTCCCCTTAAACAATTCCTTTTAAATCTTATAAAAACTTCCGATCATGGCAAATCTATCCCTCAAAAAGTCGACGGCATCCAAAAGAACGAATCTTCGTTCGAAAAGTTTAAAAACCAAAAAACCTAAAGCCTCCACCAAGCTTACCAGTTCCATTTTGATGCTCACCACTTTCCCGCCTCGCCAATGTGGCATTGCAGCCTATTCCAAAGACTTGGTAAATCATATCCATAAAGCGTATGGAAGTTCCTGTTCAATTGAGATATGTGCCTTACATAACAATCAACAGCCTCTAAAGTCTTCTGAAAACTACACCTACAGCCTAAATACCGATCTTCCCGAGAGTTATCAGGATTTATCCTCAAGAATAAACATTGATGAGTCTATTGAACTTGTCATGATTCAACATGAATTTGGATTGTTCAATGGCTGTTCGGATACGTTTATTGAATTCTTACAATCTTTACATAAGCCTTTGATTGTAGCCTTACATACGGTCCTTCCAAATCCGGACCAAACCATGCTGAAACATGTCGCCGCCATTGTGTCTTCAGCAAAATGTGTTACGGTCATGACAAAATCATCAAAATCCTTGCTCATAGATTCTTATGGTATATTGCCATCAAAAATTAAAGTCATTACCCACGGCACCCATTTAATAAAACACCGAAGTCAAGAAAAATTAAAATCAAAGTATGGATTGGACGGAAAAACGGTTTTGTCAACTTTTGGACTTTTAGGACCTGGCAAAAGCATAGAAACCACGTTAGATGCGCTTCCTGAAATCGTTAAGGACTATCCGGACGTCATGTTTTTGATCATGGGATCAACCCATCCGACGCTGGTCAATAACGAAGGAGAAACCTATCGCAACTTCTTAACAAAAAAAATAAAGGATTTAAAATTAGAGCAGCATGTCAAATTTATCAACGAGTTTTTACCTTTAAACGCCTTATTGGAATATCTTCAACTTACCGACATTTATCTGTTTACTTCCATGAATCCCAATCAAGCGGTAAGTGGCACATTTGCTTACGCCATGAGCTGCGGCTGTCCAATCATCTCCACACCAATTCCACATGCCAAAGAATTCTTAACAGAAAATAAAGGGCTGTTATTCGATTTTGGAAATAGTAAAAAGTTGGCCAAACAGTTAAAAGTTCTTTTGAACGATCCACAATACAGAAAAATATTAGGACTTAACGCACTTCATTCTTCTGTAGCTACCTCATGGGAAAATTCAGCATTGGCCCATGGACAAATGTTTCAGGAATTCGCTTCCAACATTAAGCTAAAATATCAAAAACCTGAAATAAAACTGGAGCATTTACTTAAGATGACCACTCCGGTTGGAATAATTCAGTTTTCAAAATTAAATCAACCCGATATTACCTCTGGTTACACACTGGATGATAATGCAAGAGCTTTAATCGTGATTTGTGAATACTATAAGCTTACCGGGAATGAAAGCCTGATCCCGTCCCTCATTATATATTTTCGTTTTGTCCTAAATTGTTTACGCTATGATGGCGGTTTTTTAAATTATGTTAATGAACATAAGGAATTTACCAAACAAAATGAAAGCGTAAATCTTGAAGACTCTAATGGACGCGGTATCTGGGCGCTCGGTCACTTGCTAGAAATTGAAGATCTTCTTCCGGTAAAGTATGCCTATATTTTTCACAGGGCCAAAGAATGCTTGGATGAATTCCTTCCCAATGCCATCCATTTTAATTCGCCTAGAGCCATGGCTTTTATTATTAAAGGGCTGACGAAATCAGGATTGGCCCAACAAGACTCATTTTATTATTCCACTGTGGTCAAATTGGGTACTAAACTGCTTAAAATGTACAAACATGAATCACAAGGTCAATGGAAATGGTTTGAATCTTATTTCACTTATGGAAATAGCGTATTGCCAGAAGCGATGCTGGATGTTTATAGTGTGACAAAGATTGAAGACTATAATGTCATCGCTTATGAATCATTCAACTTTTTGCTTCAGCATTTATTTGTAAAGGATGAATTTAAAGTCATTTCAAACCAAACGTGGTTTGCGAAGGGCGATGCGATCGAAAATTGCTCTCTGGGCGGTCAGCAACCGATTGATGTTGCCTACACCATATTGGCCCTTAAAAAGTTTCATGACATTTATCCAAAAGAAGGTTATAAAGACAAAATGGAATTGGCTTTTAGTTGGTTTATGGGCAATAACCATCTCAATCAAATCATCTATAACCCTTGTACTACAGGGTGTCATGACGGATTGGAGCTCGAAAACGTCAATTTGAATCAGGGCTCAGAATCCACGGTCAGCTATTTAATGGCGCGAATGGCATTTGAAAAATCCTTTTAAAAGACGGTTTCAACTTCGTTCATGGACTGTTTCAATTTTTTTAAAAGCACGGCGAGTTCAACGGTAGCATAAGCGGACGAATAATCGGATACAGCATAAGGAATGATAAGATGATCATTATGGATAATACCTCCACAAGAATAGACCACATTGGGTACATAGCCCTCACGTTCCTCCTTGCGAGGTGACAATAGCGGTCTTTTTAAACGGCCAATAACCTTGGTAGGATCATCTAAATCGAGTAAAGACGCACCAATACAATACGTTCTCATCGGGCCAACTCCATGGGTCAAAATAAGCCAACCGTCCTCAGTATAAATTGGAGAGCCACAATTTCCTATCTGGGTAAGATCCCAAGGAAACTTTGGTTCTTCTAATAAAATGGGGTTATTCCACAAAGTTATCCGGTCTGAAAACATGATATAATTGTTATAACCATCCACTCTGGCGAGCATCGCATATTTGCCTTTGATTTTTCTTGGGAACAAGGCGAAATTTTTATTTTGTACCGCATTGCCATGCATTGGCATAATTCTAAAATTTAAAAAATCGCAGGTACTTAATAATTTCGGAATAATGGTATGTCCATTAAATGCAGTATAAGTCGCATAAATCATCTCCTTCCCATCATCATCCTGAAATCTTACAAACCGCGCATCTTCAATACCTCTACTTTCGGCAGGAGAATTAGGAAAAATGACACGTTCCGAAATATCGCTTACCTCATCAAACTGCAAATCATAATAAGAATCGACCAACCAAGTCATTTCAGTCAATGCCACTCTTTTTGTTTCTTCGATGTTTTCATCCAATAACAGATCGTGAAGTGCATGTTTGAGAGCATAATATTCAAAGTGATCTGGCAAAGGATCCATAATTTCAGAAATATAATTGTTAGGAATTTTTATCTCATGCATTTTTTCCACAAACCGACCTTTATCATAGGACATCTTAGCGCCGACTTTAGGCAAATCGAGATGGTTTTTAACCTTTAGGATGTTTAGATTATTGTCTTTATCCAAAATGCCTCTTCTAAAAACAATGGAGGACAAATGCCCTTCCCCTGTGGCCCTAAAAGATATGATGACCCGTTTTTCTCCTTCTTTGAGAAACGATTGGTCAAAATCCTCAACAATGGAGGGATTAAAAAGTGCAGCAGATTCAAGAGAATACTCCATGGTACTGTAGGCCCCAATTAACATCTTTTGATTTTCTGTCAAACCATCAAAGTCTATTCCCATGTGATTGATCAACTCTTTAAAATTACCACAGTGTAAAAGAAATATTTTCTTCAGGTTACGATGCCTTCCCTTAAAATCTATAAGCGTTTTTGACAATTGTCTGGCTACTTTCTCATCAGAAAAATCCATGATTCTTGAAATCAATAGTTTTGTACGTTCATCACCCATATCAAAAAAACGTGTTACTACTCGTTTAATATCCGGCATAAACTTCAAACTGTTTCGTTGCACTTTGAGTCCCATAAAGCAAATCACTAGAAATTAATAACTTATAAAGTTAATCGAAATGCAGGTGATTATAATACATAAACACGTTAAAATACAGCTAATAACCAATTTTATTTATAAGAACTCCGCCAAAATTGTTACACTGCATTTTAACCGGTATTAATCCCAATTTTCATTAAACAGCTCGTGAAGTGATAAGTTCAACGACCGCCCACCAAGTTTAACTGAAATCCTGACAATCTTAAGTCTACCATTAACGATCTTAGTTTTTTGGACACTTGCTCGTGTTCATCTGCAGCTGAAAAAACTTTAGGATCTCCAATAATTATTAATTTATGCTTTGCTCTTGAAAGCGCTACATTTACCAACCGTTCACCGTTGATTCCCTTGTACAGATTTCCAATATTCTTTTCAGAGTTATCAACGATATCATAAATAATGACATCAAATCCAGAGCCTTGAAAGGAATGAATCGTTCCAACTTTCACCCGATCCAATTGCTCATTCGTAAGTGCCTTACTAAACAATTGCTTCCGCAGATGTATGACTTGCCCATTATAGGGCGTAATTATGCCTATTTCTAAAATTTCGTTTTGCTTCAGAATGCTTTCCACCAGATCAATAACGACCTGTGCCGTTTTAGTATTGACTCGAGATTTGCCTTGTGTAGATTTAACCATGGAGCCATCTTTGGGTTCGATTGGGATAAAACAATAGGGCGCCTCTATTTTTCCTTTTTCAATTTTAATTTCTTTATACTGTTCAGAATAGAATGATGTCAATTTTCCGTTATAAAATCGGTCGTTGATAAACTCACAAATATCTGGATGCATCCGCCTTTGTTCGGTTAACATGACCATGACCTTGTCTTCAAAACCGTCAACGTCCTTAAAATACTCAAAAACATCTCTATTAAACCAATTATTGACAGCTTCTGTTTTTCCGATACTTATCGGTCCAAGTTGTTTAAAATCGCCGGCCACTAAAAATTTATCTGACGTAAAACTGGACATAGTCAAAGTTTGTATCAGAGGCATCATCCCTACTTCGTCAACCACTACGAGATCAAATTTCTCATTGTCAAAATTACCACCCAAAAAACATTGTGCTGCCGTTGTGAAAACCAAACTCGATGCTGAAATTCGCTTTTGATTGCTCTGCTTAATCTCTTTTTGAAGTAGAACTTGTCTGTTTCTAAGGATTGCTTTTTCTTCAACATCTAATTCGTTACTATTTCTAAGAAGTTTTAAGACGTCTCCATAATCTTTCCTTAGCTGATCCACAATTTCCTTATCGGGATATAAGCGATCATCATTAACAATTTCGGGCAGCACGGGATACCCAAATCGCAAAAGCTTTCTTTCATTTAATAACCGTCGTGAAGCATCACTAAAATTCTCAAAGTCTTTAATGATTTCCTGACCCAAAATATCAACAGAAACATTTGAAATTCCAACAGCAAGCACCCGCATTCCCAAAGCGCACGCTTGGGTTATAATTTTTGATAAGGTATAGGTTTTTCCGGTGCCAGGTGGTCCCCAAATAAATGTGACATTTTGAGAAAACACACGTTCTAAAGCAAGCTTTTGACTGGTATTAAACCCGTTATAATTTAAATCGAGTTGCTGTTGCTCCTTTTTTAAAAATCCATCTTTGTATAAGAGTTGATGGGTCAAACTCAACTCGTCATCTTTAATGTTATTAAACCGCTCCTTAATATGTTTTAAAAAACTGATCGGTTTGGGCTTAAATCGGAATATTGTTTTGATGTGTTCGTCAGATAGCTCCTGGGAAACTCTAAAAATAATGATCGACCTTTGGCGATAATAGGCCAGAAATACGCCTTGCAGATTATTGTTTTCAGAAGCTTCTCGCCACCATAAATTTATCGGAATTCCCTCTTGGCCAGGCGTTGCAATCCCGTCAGGAAGTGATATTTGTGCTTCATATAAAAAGCCATAACCAGGATTCCGGATGGCTTTAGACACTTTAGCAAGAATCCATAATTTAGAATTATCATCTTCTATGGCATTCTCCTCATCCATAAAAGCTTTAATAACTTCCTGATCATCATCGACAGCCAAACCAAACCACGCCGGGAAATCTCTATTGAGCTCGTACCATTTTGGAAGATACAAATACCGCCTTACCCGAGTAAAATAGGAATTGTAATAGTCAAGCGCCTGCTCTACGGATTCAATGTCGATGTTTTGGCGAAACAACAAGTTTGTAAGTTGCTTTTCATTGTAAGCATTATTTTTATGGTGTATTTCATGCCACTTTTTAATAATTTCTTTGAAGATGAGTTCCATTGGTACTTTTATTTTATGTCATTGAGAGATTTTGGCAGTTCATCAATGACATCCGTGTTGGTTTTAGTGTGGCGCAACTACATTATAACTCCTCAAACAAATCATTCCAATTCGGAATTACACTTTGGTAAGCGCTCTCTTTTTGAGCTGTTCCCTGATTTTTGCTGCATGATTTGATAAGTCATGTAATTTTTCAAAAGTCTATGTGTGGGTGTAAAAACTTCCATTTCTAAATGATAAACATTTAGAATATTTTGAATCGCTAAATATAAAAATATTTTATAAAGTGTTACGCGATTTCAAATAAAGTCCATCAGCAAATAATCCATTTAAGAAACCACTTTGATTGGCGCTGTTTTTTTTTGGTCATTTAAAGTTGATCACTATCTAAATACTCAGCAATTTATAAAACTACAATTTTGAGTTTGTTTTATAGAAAGCTTACTTAATGAGTTAATAAAGACTAAATACTGAAATCATTGAAAATCATCACATTCAGCGTCATCAGCGTACTATGAAATAAAGAATGAGGATTTAAGAATGATGTATTGGGGATGAGATTGAAGTTTGAGGGATTCGGAAAGTTTTATTATAAGATATATACTCACCAAAATATAGGCAAAAAACCATTAAAAATTAGCGTTACATAAAATTAGCAATGTGGAATTAGCTATTATAAAGGATTCCACATGAAATCAATTCATTCGATTATAAATAGCCTCGAGCTAAAATCCTTGATTATTGTAAAAACTCTTATTTTTGCACCAATGTTATGTATCTATCTTCAAACCATATCGACAGGAAAACAAGGGGAATTTCCGTATCGCTTAACTTTAAAAAGGAGTGAGAATTCAGAATCCGTGAGCTTCAACTTTCGACCTGAAACAGACATTTCTAAAAAAACGTACAAGTTGAACGGTTTGGATCCGGAGGCGATTTTGTCAGCGCCACCGTTCTCAGATATTGCGGATGAGTTGATTGAGATTTTTCAAAACAACACCCTCACTTTTTCCGAACTCAAACAATTTCAATTGCTCCAATCGCAATTCAGATCCATTGGCTATAATTTCAACGTGCGTCCTAAAACACTTTTTTATAAAACTGGAACTGAGCAATCAAATGCCATTGAAATCTACCTGGAAGATCACGGTATGTTTGACGGACACAGCATAGAATATGCAGATGCTTTTGTAGAACTCATGCACCACTATGCAAGTGGCATTGCAGATCTCAGAAAATCCATAACTCCAACATCAGACGCTTCAAAAAACTTTGACCTTTCACAATACCAGATGGCGCCTGGGGTCTATTACTTTTTGAATGCGTTGGATGAAGTGATTTATGTGGGAAAGGCGAAAAACATAAGAAAGCGTTTGCAAAGTCATTTTTCCAAGCAAACGACCGCCAGCGCGATTGATTATAGCAAAGTTGAGCGGATTACTGTGGAATATTCGGGGAATGATATTTTGGCACAGCTCATAGAATCGGCGAATATCAAAGCTTTACAACCGATTTACAATACCCAACAAGTGACGGATCCTGCGCCCTATTTGATTAATCAAGGCAAAACTGCCAATGGCATTCATAAGTTGCAAATCGTGCGCAAGCCTGTAAAAGATGCGATGCCTGAACAATATTTCAACCGTTTATCGGTAAGGCAAGCTTTGGGAATTTTTTGTACCGATTATGATTTATGCAGAAAACATTGTGGTCTGGAAAAAGTAAAAGGACCTTGCAGTAAGGTTACGGTTCAACATAAAGATTGCGTTTGCTCAGGTAAAGAATCAATTGCCAATTATAATAAGCGTTTTGACATTGCTTTGTATCAGTTCAAAAATAGAAAAGATCGCAAGATTTATAAACTTAAAGGTCGGCATAAACATGAAGATGCTTTTATCTATCTGGTCAACGGGATTTATGAAGGTTACGGCTTTATTGATAAAAATGAAACTATTTCGAATGTCAATGATCTTCTTGGCCATTTAACACGTCAGACCAACAATTATGACACCTCACGAATTGTGAGTGGCTTGGATAAAACTATTGCGGCTGATCAGGTTTTAATGTTAGATGGAATTTGAGAAGGGATTATCACACCATAATTTGAAAACAATAAAAAACCAAGCCTCGAGAATTATTTATCTCAACGCTTGGTTTTTAATCCTAATTTTTCGTTATCTCTTTTTAATCAGAAACAATTTCAAATTTATTCCCAAGACCTGCTTAAACCGGAATCTTTTCAGCCTCTTTTCGGCGTTTCCAATTGCGATGTTGGGCGATCGCTTTGATAAATTTTGAAGGCTCTTTATTCAAGCAAATCGCTTTGTCGTCTTTAAAATCGGTTGCATAGGTCGTTTCTAAGAAATCTACGCCCTCATGATCCGCCGCAATGGCTTTACAGTGTTTTAAGGCTTCATTGACAAACTTCGTGAATTTTGCATTTTGCTGTAAGGCTTTAATCGAATCTTCTCCTCCTGGAATATAAACGGCATCATAAAGCACGCTTTCCGTGGTTACAATGGACGCGTCCACTTTCTGCTCGGCGACTTCATTACTTTTTACAGTGCCGCCATGAGGCGCGATCACTTTAATCATTGCTCCTTCTTTTTTCAGAGCGTCGGTCATCTTCTTAAAATCGGTTAGTGAAAATCCGTCTGCCATTAATACAGCAATTTGGCGTGTAGCAATCGAATCAAATTTTGTATTGGCCTGACTTAATGCAGGCGATTCCTCCAAATAAACCTTCTTTTTAGTCGGCTGAAACTTCGCCACATCGGCATCGGCACCAATGGATTGGTTTAGAGGCTGCTCAACAGTTTCGGGCACTTTCAGCCCTAGGCCGTCGGCAACTTTCTTAGCCAGACTAGAATCAATTTGTGCTAACACATACAACATCCGCTCTTGGATATGTTTGAGCGTACATTTTCCTAATTCAAAAATATAAGCATCGGTCACATGCTGTTGTTCCCAATCAGCAAGACTTCTGTAAAACAAAGCAGGTTGAGAAAAGTGATCACTGAAACTTGCACTTCGGGTTCTAACTTTCCGAGCATCGATCCGTTCTTCATAAGATGTAAACGCGCCTTCTGACATTTTTGAAAGGTGCGGACAGCCGCCACTTAAAGTATTCGGAAAATAGGCTGTTTGTCCTTTCGGAATATCCATTTGCATGTGCCCATCCCTTTGATTGTTATGCGTTGGCACCACAGGCCTATTGATCGGAATTTGATGGAAATTAGGTGATCCTAATCTGGAAAGTTGCGTGTCTCGGTATGAAAAGAGGCGTCCTTGTAAAAGTGGATCATTTGAAAAATCAATCCCTGGAACAATATGACCAGGTAGAAATGCCACTTGTTCGGTTTCTGCAAAAAAGTTTTCTGGATTTTTATTCAAGGTCATTTTACCGATAATTTTGACGGGAACCATTTCCTCAGGAATCAACTTGGTAGGATCCAAAAGATCGAAATCGAATTTATGCTCGTCTTCTTGAGCTACGATTTGAATTCCGAATTCCCATTCTGGGAAATGTCCTGCCTCAATAGCATCCCATAAATCCCGACGATGAAAGTCGGAATCGGCACCACTGATTTTAACCGCTTCCTCCCAAGTAACCGAATGGACGCCCAATTTTGGTTTCCAGTGGAATTTCACAAAATGAGATGCGCCATTGGCATTAATCAATCGGAAGGTATGAATCCCAAAACCTTCCATCATTCTAAAACTTCGCGGAATGGCGCGGTCGCTCATGGCCCAAATTTGATTGTGCAGTGTTTCGGTAGCATGCGAAACAAAATCATAAAAGGTATCATGCGCAGACGCTGCCTGCGGAATTTCCCTATTAGGCTCAGGCTTCACGGCATGAACCAAGTCTGGAAATTTCATTGCATCCTGAATGAAAAAAATGGGCATATTATTTCCCACCAAATCCCAAGTGCCTTCTTCGGTATAGAATTTCACGGCAAATCCACGGACGTCTCTTGCCAAATCAGACGAACCTTTAGAGCCAGCCACCGTTGAAAAGCGTACAAATACTGGCGTTTTTCTGGAGGTATCGTTAAAAATTCCCGCTTTACTATATTGCGGTATACTTTCATAGAGTTCAAATACCCCGTGCGCCCCACTTCCTCTTGCATGAACAATGCGTTCTGGAATGCGTTCGTGATCAAAACTGGTTATTTTTTCTCTTAATAAAAAATCTTCGAGCAAGGTTGAACCGCGCTCACCTGATTTTAAGGAGTTATTGGTATCATTCACCTTGAGACCTTGATTAGTGGTCATCGTTGTATCCTTGGTTTCTTTTTCGAAACTTTTTAAATCCGTGATCTTCTTGGATTCAGAGGGTTTTTTTTTCTTCTCGGCCATAGCAATGTGTTTTAGATCTATTAAATATTTTTCAAAAATTTCTGAAAGAAAAAATTAGGAATCTAAATGTCACACTTTGAAAATGAAATCATTAACGCAATAAAAATTATTTCTGTTCTAAATGAATTAAAAAACGGCGACACTCTCTCAAGGTCGCCGTTTTAAAATCACAATAGTAGATGTGGTTTTTGTTTTACTTCGGAATTACCAAAATTGGAATGGTGGGATGAAAAGCTAGTTTCTTAATAACCGGCTCCTTCAGGATGTTTTCTAACATCCCATGCTTGTAATTTACCATGGCTAGCATATCTATCTTCTGATCCTCAATAAATGCTGCAATGGCTTTGGATTTTGTGGAGGTGTCCGGCAACCAATCAAAACTATGCTCATAATCCTCAAGATAATTCTTTAGGATGTTCATATGGATCTCTTGAGTTTCTGATAAATTATTGTTGACTTTTACATGGACAATTCTAATTTTCGAACCGTATAAATCTGACAAATCTTTCAGTGCCTGTAATTCTTTTATTTCATAGTTCCTTTTAAAATCCGTTGGAAAAGCAATTTGATTGGGTTGCACATAAGCAAATCCATCGGGAAGAATTAAAACCGGACAACCTCCAATGTTTCGTATGACTTTTATGGTATTGCTGCCCATAAGATATTCAACGGCGCCAGTCGTGCCTTTAGTTCCCATGACCACCATGTCAATAGCATTTTTCTTCACTGCTTTTTTGACGGCAGTTTTTATCTCTTTTTTACTCTGCAGCGCTATAAATTCGTGTTTAGCATTGGCATTCGCCAGTCCCGTTTGGGCTATCAAAGCATTCATTGTGTTCGTAGCGGCCTTATTCTCATTGTCGTCAACATAGGCTGCGCCAAAGGCCCTGGTCACTGCTTCATCCACATAAGTACTGTGCAACACATAAAATACGCACTGTTGATTGGCATATAATTTTAAAGCATAATGCAGCGCATTAGCTGCGTTGTCTGAAAAGTCCGTTGGTACTAAAATATTTAATTTTTTAGATGTCATGAGTTCTTTGTTTTTATGTTTGGTATGACCAGAAATGGAATGTTTAAATGAAAACCAATCTGACGAATTGTATTTTTAAAAAATAGATTCTCGAAAATCGAGTGTTTATTATTGACCATGGCCAATAGATTAATTTTGTGTTTCACCTGAAATTCATTTATGGCATCAGTGAGTTCCATAGTACCAACGTCATGAAACAAATAGGCTGTGCCCTCAAATAAAGTCGCTAGATGATTTTGGTTTTCAATTTGCGCCATTGTTAATTCATTGCCGCTAGACACATGCAACACATTTATTCTTGAATTATTGGTGGTTGCCAAGGCCTTAAGAACCTCTAAATGTACGTTTTCGAAATTGATTTCTAAGTCCGTTGGGAACAATATTTCGTGAGGTGTGTCATATTCAAAATCAGATGGGACAGCGAGAATAGGACAGGTAATAGTGTTAAAAACCTGCACAGTGTTAGACCCGAACAGCACCTCTTTTGCTCCTGTGTCCCCTTTCGTCCCCATGACAATAAGATCAATTTTAAGCTCTTGAATGAGATCCATGACTCCAGAAACCAAGGTATCAAAGCGCGCTATAGTTTTAAATGTATGGTTTGAATTGGCACCAAATTCATTTGAAATCTGCGCTAACAGTTTACTCAAACTTTCCTTTGCAGCATCTTCTATGGGATCACTCAAACCAAATTGAGCGGGTGCCATAAGCATATAATCTATATTGTAGATAATCGGTGTATAGGCATGAAATAAATGAAAGGTGCACGGTTCATTCTTATATAGTTTTATGGCATATTTTATGGCATTCCAAGAATTATCTGAAAAATCGGTGGGCAAAAGAATGTTTTTCATAAGTTCTAAATTTTAATTCACTTTAAGGAACGTGTAGCATTTTGTAGGACCAACAACGGAATTTTGAGATCGATGCCGATGTGATCTATAGTAGACTCAAGCAGAATTTTTTCCCAAAATGAGTGACGGGTATTGACCATAACCAAAAGTTCTATCTCTTTGTTTTTTATATATTCCTGAATGCTTAAAGCGATATCTTTATTATTTTCGATACAAAAATCAACTTCTGTACTCTTTACGGTATTATTAATAAAAGCTTGGTTTTCTCCTTGCTTAACCGTCAATTTTTTGTTTTTGGAAATATGGAGAACCGTAATAAGACTTCTGTAAGACTCTGCCAAAGTGTTCAACAGCTTTAATTCTCGTTCCTTATACAGTACCCTATAATCTGTAGGAAACAATATATTTTTCAATTCCGTCATCTTATAGTGAGAAGGGATTGCCAAAACCGGACATTTTACAGACTTCAAAACTTGAAAGGTATTGCTTCCAAATTTCAAACGACGTTGATTTGATTTTCCAGTGGTTCCCATGACGATGAGGTCGATGTTTTTTGCTTCAGAAATCAGATTGGCCGCTTCCACTAAAGTTTTATATGATGAAATAACCTGATAGGTGTGTCTTGGATTAGGCGTGCTTTTTTTAATTTCAGCAACCATGTTTTCAAGATTTCTTTCAGATCTATTCCTTACACTATCCACAATCTCATAAAATACGCCTCGCGAAACCATTTCATCATAACTATGAGCTTCATTATAATAAGCGTGCATGAAAAAAAACGCTACGGTTTGATGTTTAAAAAACTCCGTGGCATAGGTTATGGCATTCTTGGAATTCTCAGAAAAATCGGTAGGAAGAAGAATGGATATCATGACGATGTTAATATTAGTGATGATAAAATTATAAATTGTAACACCCAGAAACTATGATAAAAATCAGAATTTATACTATCTGTTTTTAAAATAGTTACAACCATAATAAAAAATCATTTAATTAAGATGACCTAAATTACCAATAAAAATAGTGCTGTTGTACATAATCACACGGAAATATTTTGACTTTTATAGGAAAGAAAAATCCTTATAAAAACATCATTACGATATTACTTGAAGTACTGCACACTACGCTGTGCACCACTATCAAAACATATATTTGAGTGCGCGGCAAAAAACAAATGATCTGTTTTTATTTATAAACAAAACATCCCTAAGAACTATCCATTATTCCATTAAGCTTTAACTTTGCACGGATTAAAATAATAGGAATTAATTTTATGAAGCACAATACCCCTAGCCAACCAAATAGAGGCTGGATTTTAGCGGCAATCATGGTAACCATGGCCTTAGCTGCAATGGATGGTACAATTGTAGCCACCGCAATTCCACAGATTGTAGGCGACTTAGGTGGCTTTTCATTATTCAGTTGGTTATTTTCCATATATCTTCTCATTCAAACCATTACCATTCCCATTTATGGAAAACTAGCCGATATTTATGGTCGTAAACCCATTCTCATTTTTGGCATCATTGTTTTTCTTTTAGGCTCGGCTACGTGTGCCGGTGCTTGGAACATGGTCAGTTTGATAGGATTTAGAGGGCTTCAAGCCATCGGTGCTGGTGCTATTATGGCGACGGTCAACACTATTGCTGCCGATATTTATACGCTGGAAGAACGCGCTAAAATTCAAGGATATCTCTCTAGTGTTTGGGGAGTGTCTGCTATTTTAGGACCAACTATTGGTGGCGCGCTCGCCGATTATGCCTCCTGGCGTTGGATCTTTTTAATCAATATCCCCGTTGCGATTGGTGCGATCATCATGATCAGCATGTTTCTTCAAGAAAATAAACCCATCAAACAAGCCAAAATTGATTGGTTGGGTGCTTTAGCATTACTACTTACTGGCGCTTTTATAATGTTCGGATTGATGCAAGGTGGACAGTCATGGGATTGGATTTCTTATGAAACCCTCATTTTTGCGGTTATTTCGGTGTTCTTGATTTTAGCAACTATGAAGATAGAAGCGCGCGCCGAAAGTCCGATCTTACCAAGATGGGTATGGCGAAAACGCGTCTTGGTCGGCGCTAATCTTGCTACCATTGGCATGGGGTGTTTGACCATGGGCCCAAGTATGTTTTTACCGGTTTTTGCACAATCAGTCATTGGTGTTGGCGCGATAACTGCAGGTTTTATTTTGGCGAGCATGAGCATCACATGGCCACTTTCATCCGCACTTTCCGGTAAATTGTATCTTCGGATTGGATTTAGAAATACCGCTCTTTGTGGCATTTCAATTGTCATCATCGCCATTGTAGCCTTCTTGTTTATTCCTTATCCAGGCTCTGTGGCGACGTTGGTTGCCCTGCAATTATTCATGGGTGCCGGTTTCGGTTTGATCTCTACACCGTTGATGGTCGGCGTCCAATCCACAGTCGATTGGGGACAAAGAGGTGTTGTAACGGGCGCAAGCATGTTTTCAAGATATTTCGGACAAAGTTTGGGCGCGGCAATTTTTGCCGCTGTTTTCAATTCGGTGTTATTGGATAAATTAACGGAGGCACCCGCCAATTTGCAAAATGCTTTACCAAAAGTGAATGAAGTGGTTGAGGTTTTACAATCTTCCCATCACGACCCCACAGTCCAAACCTATTTGCAACACGCTTTTTTTGATTCGACCCACACGGTTTATATCGGATTGGTTACCGTAGGACTTCTCACCCTGATTGTATTGGTACTCACACCAAAACACTTTGCTAAAATCGACAAATTTTGATTTTGAAGATTATATTTTGATAGGTTATTAATTCATAACTTATAATCGACGTGAAATAATATGCCGCTCCTATGGGAGCTCATTTTCTAATCCCATCATTTCCATCTATTAACATACCGCTCCTATGGAGCTCTGAAACTGAAAAAACAAGCAACAATATAATAAATCAAAATAGACTAAAGGTCTATTCCTTTCGTCATATTTATAGCAAAAAATTTATGTCTCTAATTAAAAGGGTGAACAAATTTGTGAAAATCCGTGAAATCAGTGTCAAAAACCACAAATGTATCCTTATTCAAAAGATGCAATTAAAGGGAAATTATATACCGCTCTGAAACCTATAAATCAAACAGACGAAATGTCTTTTACATTGGTGAAATTTTGAGTAAATAATTTAAGCCTGTATTTTCAGACAACGGAATTCGTGAAATTAGTGTCAAAAAAACACAAATGTAACCTTATTCAAAAATTGGATCTGATCTGAAATGACAGGCTTTTTTTTGGAAAAGCCATTATTTCTTTATTAATTGATATGCACATTAAATTCAACAAGCTTATCCTGAATCTTGGAGCAATAAGTTATTTTTTTAAGTTGCCAAATGTTGTTCGTAATGCTCATCTTGAAAAATAAATAATAGCAGCGCATTTCCCTCAAACTTCCTAAGCAACGCAACAAATCCTTACAAAAACAGTTTACTTCATCCTCATAAAGTTTATATTTGTACTTATTAAGTCTAATTATAAATAGCGAATAATGCATAGCCTGTCCTCCATCAGGTTTTTGATGGCCTTCATATTAGTTTCCATAACCACATCCAACGTCTTTTCACAATCCAATGACCAGACCACCGAAACCGTGATTCATCTCTTGGATTATATTGCAAGAGATTATCCTGAAGCTGTTCAAAACGGGGAAATTGTCGATGCCGATGAATACGAGGAGATGCTCGAGTTTTCAGCACAGGCCTACGATCTGACCAAGGAAGGTTCCTTTCTTTCAGAAAAGGACAAAAACGTGCTTGAAGCTTTGGAACAGCTGAAGATTTTTGTTCAAGAAAAAAAATCTGCCACCGAGGTGGGCGAATTATCCCGACGCATAAGAAACAGCCTTATTGAAATCACTGGCATTCAAACGGCTCCTGCACTTTGGCCAGATGCCTCAAAAGGAAAAGCACTCTACGCGATCAACTGTGCTTCATGTCACGGTACAAAAGGCAATGGCGATGGGCCATGGGCAGAAGGTCTTGACCCTGCTCCTAGCGACTTTAACGATTCGGATTTAATGCGCCAGGTGTCGCCTTTTCAGGCGTACAATACTATAAAACTAGGTGTCAACGGTACCAGCATGCGTGCCTTTTCTGAATTGACCGAGGACCAACTTTGGGATTTGGCATTTTACATCAAAGCAATACGGTTTCAAGATGATCAAACGGATACGACTGCCTTAAGAGCGCATTTCGAAAAGATATATCCTGAGGTGAATTTAAAAGATGTGGCAACCTATTCAGATGATGAATTACTGGCTAGACTTTCTGAAAAATCCGGCAAGGCTACCCTGCAATTAAAAGCCTTACGCTTATTGGTACCGACGGGCGAAGAATCCAATAGCAGTTTGAGTATCGCGAAAGAGCATTTGAATGCTGCATTAAAAAATTATACCGACGGTAACAAAACCTTGGCACGCACCAGCGCATTAACCGCCTATTTGGAAGGTATTGAGCCTGTAGAAGCCCGATTAAACGCAAACAATCCAGCCTTTACCCTGAAAATTGAGCAGCAAATGCTCAAAGTCAGGCAAGCAATTGAACAAGATTTAGGCGTAGAAACTCTCAAAGAAGAAACCTATAAAGCATTAACACTCATTGATGATGCCTCCCAAATATTACAAAACCATAAATTAAACTACTGGTTGACTTTTGTGTTAGCAGCTTCCATTATGTTGCGGGAAGGCTTAGAAGCTTTTCTCATATTAGCGGTCGTTTTGGCATTAATACGTACTTCGGGCGTTAAAAAAGCGCTCCCGTGGCTTCACGGTGGTTGGATTACGGCGGTTATTTTGGGAATTGCGGGTTGGTTTCTTTCAGATTACATCATTCAGTTTGGCGCTAAAAACCGAGAAATCATGGAAGGCTTAATTGCCTTGTTTGCCGTAGTGATCTTGGTTTACGTGGGCTTTTGGCTTCACAACCATTCCCATGCCAAAAAATGGAAAGAATTCATCGAAAACAAAATTGGACGCTATCTTCAGAAAGATAAAATGTTCGGCTTGGCGGCGTTTTCCTTTATGGTGGTCTTCCGCGAGGCATTTGAAGTCATCCTCTTCCTTCAGGCCATCAATCTAGAATCTGAACCAGAGAATAAGTCAGCTATAGCTTTGGGCGTTTTGGCGGCAGTGGCTTGTATTGCAGCGATGGTTTATCTATTTCAAAAATATTCTAAACGCATTCCTGTACGGCAATTGTTTCAATACTCCTCATGGATTGTGGTGTTCTTAGCGATCATTCTTATGGGCAAAGGTTTCCATTCGCTCCAGGAAAGTGGTTGGATTTCGGTAACCGGTATCCCTTCACTATTCCGCATTGATTGGTTAGGCTTTTATCCTACCTTGGAAACAATCCTAGCACAAGCTGGCTTGTTGATCGCTATTTTTATCACTTACAAAATTACCAATCAACGCATTGAAAAGACTATGCTGAACAAATCCTGAACTAAATATCTATAGAATTCATAGGACGTCGTATCGTGAAATTTAAATCTTATTATACTCAAAAAGGCTAAAAAAGGAGGTACCTTTGCACCCCAAATTGGTCATCAAAATGGAACACGTGGTTCGAA
The DNA here is from genome assembly GCF_039916245.1 of Gelidibacter sp. Classification (GTDB taxonomy): domain Bacteria; phylum Bacteroidota; class Bacteroidia; order Flavobacteriales; family Flavobacteriaceae; genus Gelidibacter. Next base: position 5,350 of record NZ_JBDSLS010000090.1, on the reverse strand, counting down.
ATTCTCCCACGTTAAAAAACTAAGAAACACTTATGCCTTCCAAAAAAATACAGCGGCTTGCCTTATTATTGGCCGTATTTCATATTGTTATTGTTGCCTCAAGCAACTATTTAGTCCAATTCCCTATTACCGTATTTGGCTTTAAGGCCACTTGGGGGGCGTTCACATTTCCGTTCATCTTTTTGGCTACCGATTTAACGGTACGTCTTTTTGGTGCACGATTAGGACGACGGATTATTTTTTATGCGATGTTTCCGGCCTTGGTGGTTTCCTATTTAATTACGGTCGGCTTTCGTCACGGCACATGGTTGGGCTTTGAATCGTTCTTACACTTTGATCTTTTTGTGGCTCGTATTGCCATTGCCAGTTTCTCGGCTTATGTGGTCGGGCAGATTTTAGATGTGTATGTGTTTAATAAACTCAGACAGCACAAGCAGTGGTGGCACGCACCAACGGCTTCGGCAATTTTTGGAAATTTCATGGACACTTTTGTGTTTTTTATCATTGCATTCTATAAAAGCTCAGACGCTTACCTCTCCGAAAATCTGTTTGAAATCGCCACGGTCGATTATATTTTTAAAATGGTCATCAACGCGCTGTTTTTCCTTCCCCTTTATAAAGTCATTTTAGACCAAGTGATGAAAAGATTGCAGAAAAAAGAAGCAAGAAGCTTCGACAGGCTCAGCTAGCACCACTTCGCTTTTAGAATTAAGAAGCACCTAGACTTTAAATTGTAAAACGTTTCCTAATAAGCGATAGTTATTATTGATGTGTTGATGAAAACCGAAAAATTCATAAGTGTTCATAACTGATAAAATGCGCTTCAATTTGAATACAAATCGAATAAAATCACGTATTTTAAGTTTTCTAAATAGGAAGTTATTTTACTGATAAAATTCCAACGATATGTATCCAATAAATAAAATAGAGGCCTTTATAAAATCCGCTCCTATTCTTCAAGAAATCATAGCGGCAAAACCTGTTTCTTGGTTAAATCCGGAATTAGAATCCATGCAAACTGCACCTAAATTTTCCATATCTATGGAAGATATGAGAGCTGCCGAACAATTATGGACACGGTTTGCTCCCTTTTTTGTGAAAGCTTTTCCGGAAACTGAAAAAAGTCATGGCGTGCTAGAGTCGCCTCTTCGAGAAATTTCAAAGATGAAATCGCTTTTAAATGAGCATAACGGCGCTATTGAGGGCCGATTATTCCTGAAATGTGATAATGAACTTCCTATTTCTGGTTCTATTAAAGCCCGCGGTGGTTTTTTTGAAATCATGAAATATGCGGAAGAATTAGCGCTTGAAGCAGGACTATTGAAAATGGAAGATGATTATAGTATTTTGACCTCCCCTAAATTCAATGAGTTTTTTAGTCAATATAAAATTGGTGTGGGCTCCACTGGTAATCTCGGACTAAGTATAGGCATCATCAGTGCAAAATTAGGTTTTCAAGTCACTGTTTACGTATCGGCTGATGCTAAACAATGGAAAAAAGACTTATTGCGTGAAAAGGGCGCCATTATCATCGAGTTTGCTGGCGATTTTAGCGAAGCCATTCTCGCCGGACGACAACAAACCAAAGCCGATCCGAAGGCACACTTTGTGGATGATGAAGATTCTCAAGATTTATTTTTAGGCTATACGGTTGGCGCACTCCGGATTGCTGAACAGTTAAAAGAACAATATATTCAGGTCGATGCGGAACATCCGCTATTCGTATATTCACCTTGTGGTGTTGGTGGTTCTCCAGGCGGTACCGCTTTTGGTCTCAAACAAATTTATGGGGATCATGTGCACTGTTTCTTTGTAGAGCCCACACATTGTCCTGCTGTATTAATAGGTTTGGTTACCGGCGAAATGAGCCATATCAGTGTACAAGATATCGGACTTGATAATAAAACAGAAGCCGACGGTTTAGCTGTGGGGCGGGCATCGCATTTTGCTACAGAAATCAGCAAACATTTGATCAGTGGAATTTTCACTATTGAAGATGAGCAACTTTTTAAACTTTTAGCGCAATTAAAAGACTCCGAGAATATCTTTCTAGAACCTTCAGCAACGGCAGGATTTATCGGGCCTCAACGGACACAAAAAACCGAATATGCAAAAATGCATCATCTCAACATGAAAAACGCGACACATATCGTTTGGGCGACGGGAGGTATGTTAGTTCCAGGGTATGAAAGGAAAACGTTTTATGAAAGAGGACGCAAACAACTGAGGTAAAACGTGTTTCCTAAAACCACAGGTCCATAATTTAACTACCCGAAACACAGCTTCGGGTAGTTCTATAGATTATATATGATCGCTTTCTTATAACGGTGCTACCAAATTTTCAAACCATGCCTTGACTTCGCCATCCAAATGTGGTGCAAGCTTTTCTTGAACCATCTTGTGATACGCATTGATCCAATCAATTTCTTCTTGAGAAAGTAAGTCTTTCACAATGATACTTTTAAAGAACGGACACAAGGTCAAGGTTTCAAATTCGTAAAAGGTATTCCATTCGGTTTTCTTCCAAGTTTTGATCAGAATCAAATTCTCATGACGGATGCCGTATTGACCTTCTACATAATAGCCAGGTTCATTGGACAGCACCATTCCTGCTTGCAAGTCCACTGGATTAAGTTCTTTGCGAATACTTTGTGGTCCTTCATGCACATTTAAAAAACTGCCCACGCCATGCCCAGTGCCATGATTAAAATCTTTCCCCTCTTTCCATAAGGGCATTCGGGCCAAAGCGTCGAGTTGAACACCTTTGGTGCCTCTAGGAAATTTCGCCAGGGACAAATGAATCAAACCTTGAAGCACTATGGTAGCATCTTTCTTAAATTCATCAGAAACTTCACCTAGCGGAAAGGTTCGGGTAATATCAGTGGTGCCTTCTAAATATTGACCACCCGAATCTACCAAAATACTGCCGTGATCTACTATCTTTTTACTTCCTTCAGAAGCCGCAGAATAATGCATAATCGCACCATTGTCTTTATAGCCGACAATGCTGCCAAAACTATTGCCTATAAAATTCTTTCCTTCTGCACGAAACTCGAGTAGTTTTTTACCGATGCTATATTCGTCCATTTCTTCTTTGCCCACCGTATGTGTCAACCAATGAAGAAACTTAACCATCGCAACGCCATCGCGAACCATCACCGTTCTGAATCCTTCCTGCTCGGTTTCGTTTTTAACGGCCTTCATCAAATTTCCAGGCACTGGCTTTTCAATGATTGTATTGTTATTTTTAACCGTTTCAAAAATAGATTGGTTACTGTTGGGCGCAATCAGAATGGATTGGTTTTTCAGCATTCCAAGATGATCGAAAAAATTATGGTAGGGTTTTGTGAACACTCCTAATTTTTTCATGAGAAGTTCGGTGTCGTCATCTAATTTAAATAAATCAACAAAAAGAAAACACTCCTCCATCGTCATCAAGATATAGCCTAAAAACACAGGATTGCAATTGACATCACTTCCACGTAGATTTAGGGTCCAAGCCACATCATCCAAACTGGAAATCACGTGTGCTGTAGCGCCTTCTTCCTTCATTTTCTCTCGGATAGCGGCAATTTTATCGGTTACCGATTGTCCAGCAAGTTCTATTGGGTGCACAAAAACAGCATTTTTACTCGGTGCAGGTCGCTTCGTCCATACATTTTTCAGTAAAGGCAAATCTTTCAGAAAACGTTTATGCTTGGTCAATTTATCCTCTAAAGCCACCCAATTGGCATGTGACGTAGCGATACCATTTACAGCGATCGTTGCACCTTCGGAAGTTTCAGAAATAATCCAATCGATATAATTGGGGGTTCCTTCTATCCCATCCTTAAACAAATCGATACCTGAACCTTTAAGCTCTAGGGGCGCTTGGGTAAAGTAACGTCCGTCTGTCCAAAGTCCAGCTTTATCAGAGGTAATCACGACGAATCCAGCTGAGCCTGTAAATCCTGAAAGCCAAGTGCGTTCTTGCCATTCGGCGGGAAGGTATTCGCTCATGTGTGGATCGGCGGAATAAACGATAAAGGCATCAATGTTATTTTTCTTCATCTCCTCTCTAAGAGAAGCTACTTTTTCTTGGGCTGTCATAAATAGTGTTTTTTTTGAGCTCTAAAGTTACAGAAAGTCTGCTTTATAGAAGAAGATAAAAGAGGATTTATTAGGGATGAGGAATTAGGAGTTAGGTTTGAGGAACGATGGAACATAAAATAGTTAGCATCAATTATCTGTGGAAATTTGCGGGAATCTTATTGAGAGAATTGTTCTACAAGCTATAACTTAAAGTTGCACAAAGGCCACACAAAGATCCACAAAGGGAGTTTTGAATAAATCAGGATTTCATAAAATTCCTGACTCTCCGTGAAACTATTAAGTGTTTATATACAATCGCTTATAATAATCTGTGTTTACCAGTAAAATCCGTGTGAAAAAAAACAGCGAAATTCAGCAGAAATCAGCGTTCCATAAATGATTATTGCACAGGGTTACATAAAAGTAGACACAGAGTTCCACAGAGAGCATTGTAATGAAAATGAAAGTGAAATTGCCTGCCCATCCGAAGCATTTGCGGAGGCCGGAATTAGAAATTGAAATCGAAATTGAAAGTGAAATTGAAATTGAAACCTGTTCTATTCGATTTTCTGTAAGATATAAAACATCAGTCCTCCCATGAAATAACAAACCACATCCCAAATATCGCCAGTATATCGATACGATTGCTGTGGAAGAAAGTATTCAAAAACAATCGAAAAAAGCGCGACCAGACTTAAGACTGTAAACTTATCTAAGCGAATAGTATGGTCTTTTTTAATCCACCAAACGCCATGTAAGGCCACAATTGCCACCATCGGAATCACTAAAAAATCATTGAGATGATGGAAAATCCAATTGGGATTTGAAACAGAACATAATTTCAGACTTTGCACAACTAAAAACACCGCCAAGGACAAGAATCCATATACATGTAGCAGTTTTAAAGGAAGTCGAGGTTTCATATAAATAACATCGCAATTAACCACGCAATAGCGATGCCGATCGTCATTACGATCATCCAAACCGAATAGAATGCATAATAAACACCGCGTACCAGCCAAAATCGATTGGCTTTCATCCGTTCGGAAAAAGACTTTTTGTTCAAAGCAGAGATTTCCAAAAGTTGCTTAAGTTCAGCTTCTTTTACTTTAGTATCAGAAATCAACCTTGCTTCTCGAGCCTCTAAAACAAGAGCTTCACCTCCAACATTATCATGATTTATCTGCTGTGACATATTAAACATAATTCAACAAGCGAAAATAAGGCTTATTTATAATGACAAAGAACGAAACTGGGGTTTTGCAATTTTTTAACAAGT
>NZ_JBDSLS010000089.1:0-13774 GCF_039916245.1 Gelidibacter sp. | reverse complement strand
CCAATTTGTAGGCCGGAACCTTGAATTTTCGGACGCGATCAGGTTGCTGCACTCTTAATATCCAAACGCCGATGGCCACGAGAACAAAGGCGAAGAGCGTTCCAATGTTGGTCAGTTCAGCTACAGCTCCAATATCCATAAATCCGGCTAAAAGACCTACCAATAAACCCACCACAATTGTAGAATATGCTGGTGTTCTGAATCGTTTACTTACCCTGCTGAATTTTTTCGGTAAAAGTCCGTCGCGACTCATCGAATAGAAAATACGGATCTGTCCCATTTGCATGACCAATAGAACGGTTGGCATGGTCAATGTAATTCCCAGTGAAATAATAAATGCCACCTTATTTTCTCCCACAGCGTCCAGAGCTGCCGAAATAGGTTTTTCGTTGGCAAGCACATCTAAAGGAACCATTCCCGTCAACACGGCTGCCACGGCAATATATAAAATGGTACATACGATCAACGCCGCAATCATCCCAATAGGCAAATTCCGTTGAGGATTTTTAGTTTCTTCGGCCGTGGTGCTCACGGCATCAAAACCGATATAGGCAAAAAACACAAGCGCAGCACCAGTCATAATTCCATGCCAACCGTTGGGCGCAAAATTTTGCCAGTGCTCACTCGGATTGAAATGCGGAATACCGAAATATAAAAACAGCCCTACTAACAGAAGTTTTATGATAACCAATACGGAGTTGGTTCTTGCAGACTCCTTAATACCAATAATCAACAATACAGTTACCACAAAAGTGATGATGAGCGCCGGAAAATTCAGGATAGAAACTTCATGAGGCATCATATTGACCTGACTTCCCAGTTGACTTTTTAGAGTATCCGTAAGCGGCTGCCATTCTCCATTAGACAATTGCACTAATTCCGTTCCTGTTGACGCCATCAAATATGGTGGAAAATGCACACCAAGCCCACTGAGAAAACTCTTAAAATAACCCGACCAACCAATGGCAACCGCAACATTTCCGATGGCATATTCCAAGATCAAATCCCACCCAATAATCCATGCAATTATTTCGCCAAAAGATGCATAAGCATAGGTATAGGCACTTCCGGAGATTGGAATCATGGAGGCAAATTCCGCATAGCATAAAGCTGCAAAACCACAGGCCAAACCTGTGATCACAAAACTAATGGTAATGGCTGGCCCTGCGCCCAAAGCATCAGGAGTACCAGCTGCCGCCTCGCCCGTCAGCACAAAAATACCTGTACCAATGATGGCACCTATGCCAAGCATCGTGAGGTCAAAAGCCGTTAAGGTTCTTTTTAAAGAGGAAGTCTCGGAGTCCTTTTGAAGTTGAGCCACCGATTTTCTCCGGAAAAGCAACGAATTATGGTTCATTCACTACTTTTATTAAGTTAATACCCAGTGAGATATTAAAAAACACCTATCTAAATTACTCTATTTTTCGCGATAATTAAATGGATTTAATGACTATTATTTGATAAAAGAACTAAGACCACTGCGTTGATAGAACATAGATTATAGACTTATATCGTAAAACACTGAAAGTTATAAGCGAACACTAAGAGCACGTCCAAATTCGCGATATTTATAAGTGTTTATAACAAAAAATCAAAGAAACCTGGAATTGAACGAAACTTTAAAAACCTCAGTTTTAAAAGGTTGGCCGAGGTATTTCAAGTTTTTTTTCGGATACCAATAGGATTTAATATCTATATTTTAATCCCCAAAAACAGCTTCAATGAATCTTTATAAAATACCCATTAAACTAAGGGTAAAAAGCAAAATTCGTTAGGTCTTATTTATATTATAATTCTTCAAAACCATCAGTTTACGTTAAGCTTTTCTTAATAAATCCTGATTAAAACGATAAAACCTTGTCGTGCCCTTTATAAATTATAATTTTGTAGCCTATATTAATATTAAAACGAATTTATGAGTCAAGTAAAGCAGAATGATACGGTAAAAGTTCATTATACAGGAAAATTAACCGACGGTCAAATTTTTGACAGTTCCTTGGAGCGCGAACCTTTAGAATTTACTATTGGCGATGGCAAACTGATCCCTGGTTTTGAAAATGCCATTATTGATATGAAATTGAACGACAAAAAAACCGTCGAAATAGCTAAAGAAGACGCTTATGGCGATATTTTGGAGGAATTGTTTCATCAAGTACCAAAAGACCAATTGCCACAAGATATGGAGCCAGAAGTTGGTATGGGATTAGCTTCAAAAGGACCTGACGGTATAGAACATCAATTTAGAGTTATTGAAGTTAAAGAAGACCATATTGTAGTAGATGGAAACCATCCATTAGCTGGTCAGGATTTAGTTTTTGAATTGGAAGTCGTTGAAATCAACTAAAATTTGAGTACCATATAATTTAAAGCCATTAACAAAGTTAATGGCTTTTTCATGCATTCTATCTCTAGAAATCACTAGACGATCAGACTTTTGACTTCTTCAAAATTCAAGCCTCCATAAGTTCCTGAGCTCATTAACAGCAACACTTTATTTTCAAAACTTTGTGAAAACAAAAAGTTCTTGAAATCGTCGGGATTCGTATAAATAATCAAATCGTCGCGCTCAAAGGCTTGCGCAATTTGATCGTGGGTTACTTCCTTAAGTTTTTTAATTTCAACGGCATGTGGCGAATAAAAGACAACAGCAACATCAGCCGCATCCAAAGTACCTTTATATTCCTTTAAAAAATCGGCATTCAAACTACTGTAGGTATGCAATTCCAAACAGGCTACAACGGTTCTATCTGGGAACTGTTCTTTTACCGCATATGTACTGGCCTTCACTTTACTTGGCGAATGCGCAAAATCTTTAAAAGCAATACTTTTTTTGCCTTCTGCTAATTTTTCCAATCGTTTACTCGCACCTTTAAAACTAGCAATAGCCTCGTAAAAATCGTCCTCATCAACTCCCATATGCTGGCAAATCCATTTCGCCCCGGCGAGATTGTTCAAATTATGCTTTCCAAAAACTTCAATTGGCAACGGCCCATCCGGAGTTTCCAAAAGCGTTTGGCCATTTTCGACGGTATACTGTGGCGTATGGTATGGCAATTTTCGGATGGTATTTTCAGAAGTTTCCACTACCCTTTTAACTTCTAAATCTTCCTCATTATAAGTGATACTGCCGCCTTTCACGATGCTATCTACAAAAATCGAAAACTGCTCCACATAACCTTCATAGGTTGGAAACACATTGATATGATCCCAAGCAATCCCGCTCAACAAGGCAATATTGGGTTTATACAAATGGAATTTTGGTCGACGGTCAATCGGCGAGCTCAAATACTCATCGCCTTCCAAAACAATAAAATCATTGGCATCGGTCAACTTTACCATGACCTCAAAACCTTCCAACTGTGCACCCACCATATAATCCACATCAATATCGTGATACTGCATCACATGAAGAATCATGGACGTAATGGTTGTTTTACCATGACTTCCACCAATAACCACACGGGTTTTATGCTTGGATTGTTCATATAAAAACTCAGGATAACTGTATATTTTTAAGCCGAGTTCTTGTGCTCTTAAAAGCTCAGGATTATCTGCTTTGGCGTGCATTCCCAGAACAACAGCATCGATTGTAGTAGTAATTTTTTCGGGAAACCAACCAAAGCTTTCTGGCAATAAACCTTTCCGCTTTAATCTCGATTTTGAAGGTTCGTAAATCTCATCATCACTCCCTGTAACTTGATAACCTTTATTGTGTAAAGCTATGGCAAGATTGTGCATAGCACTGCCACCAATAGCTATAAAATGTGCGTTCATAGTCTAATTTTGAAAGGATCAAAGATAGTTTTTTTGATATGAAATGCCGAAAGATTTTGAGCGTTGTTGAGTTGAAAGTTGTGACACAGAGATTCGCAGAAAAACGCGGAGTTGCCTCGAGAATTGTTGTAAAACTAAAATAGTGATATATTGCCTAACCTCTAATAACTACCCACTAAAAACTGAAAGGTTATTGCACAGAGTAGCGCAAAGTTCCATGGAGATACCCAGAGAAATTCTGGAGAACTTAAACGAATTGATAATCAAACTAAAGATTGCTGACCGCCGACTGAAAAAAGTCAACACTTTTCATGGAGGTGAAAAGTGTAATACTCAAACCTCATCCCCAATTAATGATAATTCTTAAAAATCTTGGTCGCCTCATTATAGGCACTTTCAAAACTTAAAGCATTGAGAGGATTACATTTTTTTGAAGTAAAATAAGAGAGCAATTTTTCCGTAGGCATATTGCCTGTCAATTCATCTTTTGCCATTGGACAACCACCAAAACCTTGAATGGCACCATCAAAACGTTTACAACCAGCGTTGAAAGCAGCATCTACTTTTTCATGCCAGGAAGTAGGCGTTGTATGAAGGTGAGCACCAAATTCAATATGCGGATACTTCGGAATCAAATTAGAAAAAAGATAGTCAATATTCTCAGGATTAGACGTGCCAACGGTATCGCTCAACGACAATATCTTCACACCCATTTTTGACAAACGTTCAGTCCAATCTCCCACTACATCCACATTCCAAGGATCTCCGTATGGATTGCCAAAGCCCATCGATATATAAACCACGACTTCTTTATTTGAAGCGTCTGCAATTTCCAAAATCTCATTCAAAGCCACTACCGATTGTGCAATCGTTTTATGAGTATTCCGCATTTGGAAATTTTCTGAAATAGAAAAAGGATAGCCTAAATAGCTAATTTCAGGGTGTACGGACGCATCCTCAGCACCGCGTGTATTGGCAATAATAGCCAGAAGTTTACTCTGGGTTTTGGAAAGATCTAGCTGTGAAAGCACCTCCGCCGTATCCACCATCTGTGGAATCGCTTTTGGAGACACAAAGCTCCCAAAATCAATGGTATCAAAACCCACTCGTAACAACGACTGAATGTATTGCACCTTTTTTTCAGTAGGAATAAAGTCTCTGATCCCTTGCATGGCATCTCGCGGACATTCTATAATTTTCACCTGTTGCATTGCCTCAAAGATATAAATTCCTGCGAAGGCAGGAATCTTTAGTTCAAAAAAATAAACACGAGCATATGATGAGAGAAGAAGTTTAAATAATCATTATTGAATTTCGATAAAAAAAACGGACTTTTAAGATAACTTCCTTAAAAGTCCACTTCACAATTATTTACATTTGGCAAGAACTTTTTCCGCCAATTTTTTAGCTATTTCCCGATTCTCGTCTGGGTTGGCACTAATTTTTGTAATGATGGTGAATTTAGATATTCCTGCCAGTACAACCAATTCCCCACCCCATTGCTCATTCCATTTATACCAGGCACTCGAGCCTAAACCTTCAATAAAATCCCAACTTCTTTTGGCACGAACTTTCATAAAGTCCTCCCCCGTCTTTTTTATTTCATCTTCCTGCTTGGCAAGATTTTCTTGAATTTGATCGAGTTCTTTTTCAGATAATTCTTTGTAAGCCATGTCAAAGTTTTCAATATTGGATTTGATATTACTTTTATCCGAATAGAAAGAGAGATTTTTTACACCCATGGTATTTTCATCTGGCAGTTCCATTTTCATTCCGGACACCTCCATAGTAAAACTAGGACGATTACTTGGCCATTGATACATATGTTCGCCATAGCTGCCAGAACGCAATTGCTCTTTGACCTTATCGGAATTTATGGGATATACGGATGTCATTTCTTCTTTTGTTAAAAGTAAGCTGTAATCGTCCTCAAACTTTTTTAAGCAATCATAAGATTTATTGCTATTCTTTTTGCTTACTTTCTCAGTCTTGCCATCTGCAGAAGTTTCTGAAGATTCCTTGTTGCCAGAGTTACAGGAGAACAGCAACAAGACCATTCCTGTAAGAAATAATGTTTTTTTCATAATAAAACTAAATTGAGTTGACTGCTAAATTACATTTATTAATATAATTTACAAGTGCAAAAAAAAGTTTTATCTTTTGATTTACAGCAACTTACAATAAGACGAATCCCGTCTTTATGCGGCGATGATATAAAGCGCGATGCCCACAAAAACGACTATTTGAAGCCATTTCAAAAAACTGCCAACGCCTTTCCTTTTCAATATAAACTCAGATATACGACCTGCCAATAAAGCGATGCTACTGAAAACGAGAAAGGAAACAACCATAAAAATGATTCCTAAAGTGTAAAATTGAAAAACTGTGTTTCCCTCATCATTCCAAAGAAAACCAGGGAAAAACGCCAGGAAGAAAATCATCACTTTCGGATTGACTAAATTCATGATGACGCCCGTTTTATAAAGTTCTAAATATGATTTTCTGGGTGCGTTTTCTGAAAGCGAAATTGTCTCATCAGACTTATAAACCATATAGGCTAAATACAGCAAATAGCAAGCGCCCAAAACTTTGACCCCATAAAAAAGCTCTTCCGAAGCCGTAATTATTGCTGAAACACCAAATGCTAAAAGTGTGGTGTGTACAATGCAGCCGCTTATAAGACCAGCCGTAGTGGCGATGCCACTTTTGGTACCATTGACCAACGATTGGGTAAGCACATAGATGTTATCAGGCCCTGGAGCAATGGCGAGCGCGAGTGTTGCTATTGAAAAGGAGATGAGGGTTTCGATCATTTATAAATGAGATATAAGTCAGAATATATTATACTCCCAAGAATCTGCGAAAATCTGCGTCATCTGCGGGAATTTCTTGAGTGAGAAGTAATATTGTTGTAAATAGCTATGACACAAAGTTGCACAAAGAAACCACAAAGCCATTTCAATTACTTTTGACACAGAATTATTAAATTAAAATCGTCAACTACAATTGAGCAATTATAATCTCTAGGTTTAAATACTTGATTCCCTCTTATGCGCGTTTCAAAATCGCTTGATTAATCTCCTTTATCAATCCCGGACCTTCATAAATAAAACCGGTATAAAGTTGTATTAAATCAGCCCCTGCATCCAATTTCTCCAAAGCGTCTTCGGCAGAATGGATCCCACCAACCCCAATAATCGGGAATGCTTTATTGCTTTTTTCCGATAGAAAACGGATCACTTCAGTCGCTCTTTTGGTCAAGGGTTTACCACTTAAACCACCCATTTCATTTTTGTTTTCAGATGAAATGCCATCTCGTGAAATGGTCGTATTTGTAGCGATGACGCCATCGATTTTTGTGATGGAAACAATGTCAATAATATCTAGAAGTTGTTCATCTGTAAGATCGGGAGCGATCTTCAAAAGAATGGGTTTGCGTTTGTGTTTTAAGTTGTTTTTATCTTGAAGGGTTTGTAGCAAATCCGTCAAAGGTTTCTTTTCCTGTAACGCCCGAAGGTTTGGCGTATTGGGCGAACTGACGTTAACCACAAAATAATCGACATAATCAAAAAGAGCTTCAAAGCAGATGATATAATCATTGACTGCTTCTTCATTGGGCGTGATTTTATTTTTACCGATGTTCCCGCCTATTAACACCCGTTTCTTATCGCCTTGTACCGGATTATTTTTCAATCGCTCCACTGCTTCTACAACGCCACCATTATTAAATCCCATTCGGTTGATGATGGCTTCGTCTTCGATCAATCGGAAAATACGCGGCTTTTCATTCCCATCCTGAGGCTTTGGTGTGACGGTTCCAATTTCAATAAAACCAAAACCTAAATTTGAAAGCTCTTTGTAAAGTTTCGCGTCTTTATCAAAACCTGCGGCCAATCCAACAGGATTAGGAAATTTGATTCCGAAAAGTTCGCGCTCCAATTTTGGATTTTCAAATTTATAAACACTTCGAAAAGCGCCTCCCAAGCCAATCAGGTTTGAAAAACGAATCATTGAAAATGTAAAGTGATGGATTTTTTCAGGATCAAAACTGAAAAACAAGGGACGGATGATGCTTTTGTACATAGATCTTAAGAAGTTGTTGTGCAAAAATACCATTCCTTTAATAAAGATTGTCATTATTCATTTTGAAAATTAGTAGTATTTTTGAACTCTAAACCCCAAGCACAAAAGGGTCATTTATATTGCACTTAGAATAAAAAAAATTGAATAGTTATGATACCGAAACAACACATTATTGATAGATTTATAAGTTACGTGACCGTTGACACCGAATCTGATCCTAATTCTGACACCACGCCAAGCACTGAAAAACAATGGGATTTGGCCCATGCCTTAGTTAAGGAACTCACTGCTATTGGCATGACAGAAGTTTCCATTGATCATAACGCTTATATTATGGCAACCTTACCGAGCAATGTGGATCATGACGTTCCGGTCATTGGTTTTGTGTCTCATTTTGATACCAGCCCTGATTTTACAGGTGCGAATGTCAAGCCTCAAATCATTGAGAATTATGATGGCAAGGACATTATTTTAAATGCGGAAGAAGGTATTATTTTATCTCCTGATCTTTTTGACGATTTGTTACAATATAAAGGACAAACACTTATTACAACGGACGGCACAACGCTTTTAGGTGCCGATGATAAAGCGGGAATCACAGAAATTGTTTCAGCGATGGAATACTTGATTCAACATCCTGAAATTAAACATGGTAAAATTCGTGTCGGTTTTACTCCAGACGAAGAAATTGGTCGTGGTGCGCATAAGTTTGACGTTGAAAAATTTGGTGCCGAATGGGCTTATACTATGGATGGAAGCCAAATTGGCGAATTGGAATACGAAAATTTCAATGCTGCAGGCGCTACCGTAAAAGTCAAAGGCAAAATTGTGCATCCCGGTTATGCCAAAGGCAAAATGATCAACTCCATGTATATCGCTACGGAATTCATCAATTCTTTACCGATGCTGGAAACACCTGAGCACACCGAAAACTACCAAGGTTTTTTCCATTTGTCAAGCATTGAAGGCGTAGTTGAAGAAACCGTTTTAAAATACATCATCAGAGATCACGACAAGGATCATTTTGAAGCCAGGAAAGAAGCCATGATGCAAATGGCCTTCGATTTGAATACCCAGTACGAAAGAGAAGTTATAACCATTGACATCAAGGATCAATATTTCAACATGAAGGAAAAAATTGAACCAGTTATGCATATCGTGGATCTTGCCGAACAAGCCATGCTAGCGGTCAACGTCAAACCGATCATCAAAGCGATAAGAGGCGGAACCGATGGCTCACAATTGAGTTTTATGGGATTGCCTTGCCCTAATATATTTGCCGGAGGCCATAATTTTCACGGACGTTATGAATATGTGCCTGTGGAAAGCATGATCAAAGCGACGGAAGTAATTTGTAAAATCGCAGAATTGGTAGCTTTGAAGAAGTAGTTTGAGGTATGTAAAAAAATGAAATCCGCATGGAGAAAGTAAATTCTATCGAAGACTATCTTGAAGTCCATTCACATTTTGCTGAAGCACTACAACTTTTAAGACACCTCATCAATTCTACCGAATTGGTGGAAACCTTTAAATGGAATGCGCCAACCTATTATTTAGAGAACAAAAAAGTAGTAGCTCTTGGCGCTTTTAAAAACCATTTTAGTATTTGGTTCCATCAAGGCGATGTTCTTAAAGATGAAAAAAAAATATTGGTAAAGGCTTCTGAAAAAACGAAACATTTGCGACAGATGCGGTTTAACTCACTATCTGATATCGACCAGAATATCGTTTTAAGTTACCTCAAAGAAGCCATTGAAAATCAAAAAATCTAATTACTTATAGACACAAAAAAAGCCATTTCAATTGAAATGGCTTTTTTAATTCGATTGCAACAGGTTATTTTGTTGTCGCAGGATCTTGGTTAAGCTTTTGGCTCATTTCCATCGAAATGGCAGAACGATCAAACTTAATTTTTCCTGACATAGTTTCAATAATACAGCTACTGTCTTTATCATTGAGGTCAGCAATTCTACCATGCATTCCGCTTTTGGTAATGACTTTGTCGCCTCTTTTTAATTCACTTGCAAACTTCTTTTCTTTTTTAGCGCGTTTCATTTGTGGTGCAATCATAAAGAAATACACTACAGCGAACATCGCAATAAAGGGTAAAAACGAACTTATTCCTTCCATCAATTCTTATTTATTATTAATCGTGATTATGGCCTTCATGACCAGGTTGTGTGCTATATTTTCGAGCAGGTTGTTGCATAATAGATTGAGCGCCTTCTGCTGGTTGTTGCGTCATTGGCTGACCAGATGCATTTGGATCTCCTTCAACGGTTGCTTTGATTCTAACGGTCTCAGAACCTTTTTCAGTATTAGTGGTCAAGGTTATAGATTTGGTAACAACGCCATTTCCTTTACCATCAAATTTCACTTTCATTTCACCAGTTTCTCCTGGAGCAACTTGTTTTGTCCAATCTGAAGGCACTGTACAGCCGCAAGTACTTTGAATATTACTAACGACCAACGGAGAACTTCCTGTATTCTTGTATTTAAAAATAGTCTCTACAGGAGTACCATTTTTTATGGTTCCAAAATCGTGTTCGACTTCTTCAAATTCCACCATCGCAAAACTACCGGAGTTCGCATCTCTTTCTGCCGCATCCACAACATTTTCGGATTTAATTTTTGCGGTAGCATCTTCTTTACAAGACATGAACCCAACTAAAGAAAGTGCACAAACACCTAATATTATTTTTTTCATCGTATTATTATTTGATTAAAATGCTCACTTAAAATAAATTTGAGAATGTAAAAATAGCAATAATTTACCATTACATCAACCCGCGCCCTATTTTATTTAACTCGCCGTTCTCGTTATATTCTTTAACGATTTTATCCAAAATACCATTAATAAAGAAACTGCTCTTTGGCGTGGAGTATTCCTTGGCGATATCGATATACTCATTAATGGTTACTTTTACTGGAATGGACGGGAATTTCTGAAATTCACAAATGGCCATTTGAAGTAAAATACCATCTAAATTAGCAATACGTTCCGCATCCCAATTTTGCGTTTTTGCCGCAATTTCCTGATTGAATTTTGATTTATTCAATAAAGTTTTCTGGAACAATGCCGTTGCAAATTCCTTATCTTCTGTGTCTTTAAAAAGTTTAGGTGTAAAATAGGCGGATTTATTTTCCTTTTTCAGCTTGCGAAGCAATTTAAGGATGCCTGTATTAACCACTGGCAAATCATCCAACCAAGTCAATTTTTTATCCTCAATATAGTCGTAGAGTTTTTCATTTGGAGCAATGATTTCAGTAAAGACATCAATAATGAAATCTTGATCTTCCTTAAAGCTAGAAACATCAGTGGCCATATATTTCTTATACAGTTCACTTTCTATAATGCTTTTAAATATGATATCAACATATTCAAAATCAAGATACCAATGATCAATTTTACGGTTTTCGATATCAATTTGAAGCGCTCTATCTTCTTGCAAAATTTGCAGCACCTGATTATTGATAAATTTTTTGTTTGGATTTTTTTCTTCTTGTGTTGCTAAAATTTTTCGCTGTGATCGTTCTTGATAATCTTCAGCACGCTTTTGAACTTCGATTAAAAGTGATAACATCAAGAGATGTAAATCATACATGTTTTCAAGACTTTGGATCAAGAATTTCTGATCTTTTATGAAGTCATCACTTTCCCCACCGTCAAACGCATAAAGGGTTTGCATTACTTTTATACGAATATGTCTTCTGTTTAGCATTGATAAGAACTTATTAAATTAAAAGGTGAAAAAGCTTAGTGTCTTTTCGTCTGCAAAAATAGTATTAATTTATAACTTGATAAATTAATTGCCACGGATATCTCAACTTTATTTTAAATATCCAGGTTTTCATTTTTCAATAGGTTCTTTAGCAATGGTTAAGAGAACCCTGTTTGGCTTTACCTTATTTGCGGTGACATCTTCCAATATCTCTAAACAAACAGGGCAACTATTTTCTGTTTTACAGATGGCCTCTTGCCTATGCTACTCCTCAAGTTCAGGATATAAAACAACACACTGCTTAGTGATCTGAAGCATAAAAGAGGTCGGGACAGATTCAATACCCCATTCTAAAATTTGGTGCTCCTAGGAATAAATTTAAATCTGCCTTCCACCAAATACTGCTCCTAAAAGCCTATTATGAATACCAATAATTACTTTTAAACGATTATCTTTGTCGATGCAAAAAAAACATAGTGTTCTTGATTATCGAAAGATTCTTATTCAAATCGGGATCTGTAGATAAAGTTCTATGAACTTATATCTTTCAAAACTATCGGATTGCAATTAGTGGTCATCTTTTTTGGATTATCTAAAAAATCACAATTAAAAATAAATCACTATTTAGAGTTTTTGCATAAATATAATCGCCAAATTCTTCAAGGTTAAAGCATTAGCGGCCAACAATAATCAATGAAAGAGCTACAACACGTCAATAAATATTTTTATAAGTACAGGTATAAGTTATTAGCCGGAATTTTAATTACTATTGTTGCAAGAATATTCCTTCTTTTTACACCAGAACTCGTTGGCAACTCTGTAGATGTCATCGACAGTTACCGGAAAGGGCTCACGACCGACCTTGGCGAGGTCAAAACTGAATTACTCATCAATATCGTCTACATCATTGGCGCAGCTATTTTGGGTGGAATTTTCACCTTTTTGATGCGGCAGACCATTATTTACGTATCGCGCCAGATAGAATATGATTTAAAAAACGAAGTCTATCAGCAATACCAACGCTTATCTCTAGACTTCTATAAATCCAACCGGACAGGCGACTTGATGAGCCGGATTAGTGAAGACGTTGGCAAAGTCAGGGAATATGCTGGGCCTGCAATCATGTATAGCATTAATACGATTACCCTTTTTATTATCGCGCTATTTTTAATGTTTCGCTCTGCACCTACATTGACCTTATACACGATTATTCCTTTACCGATCCTTTCTTACTTTATCTATATTTTAAGTAAATCCATCCATAAACGCAGCACTATTGTACAGCAATGGCTCGCAAAACTTTCTACGTTTACCCAAGAAACTTTTAGCGGTATAAGCGTCATCAAATCTTATGGCATTGAAGAGGTTACCAATGCTGACTTTGATGCGCTTTCTGAGGAAAGTCGACAAAAAAATATTGACCTTACGAAAGTCCAAGCGTTATTCTATCCTTTGATGATCTTTTTAATTGGGTTAAGTAATATTATTGTCATCTATATTGGTGGTAAACAATATATCGATGGCGAAATTGAAAGTTTAGGCGTTATTGCCAAATTCATTATTTACGTCAACCTTTTAACCTGGCCGGTGGCTACTGTGGGCTGGGTGACTTCGGTCATACAACAAGCGGAAGCTTCTCAAAAACGGATCAACGAGTTTTTAAAGCAGGAACCAAGTATAAAAAACAATAACCCAGAACCTTCCATCATAAAAGGAGATATTGTATTTGACCAAGTATCCTTTACCTATCCTGATACCAATATCCAAGCACTAAATAACGTCAGCTTCACGCTAAATAAAGGCCAAACGATGGCTATTATTGGGAAAACAGGCTCAGGAAAATCGACCGTCCTCGACCTCATCGGACGTTTATATGATGTCACTTCTGGAGAGATCAAAATTGACGGCACGCCTATTCAAGATCTCAATTTGACGAGTTTAAGGGATCATATTGGATACGTGCCTCAAGATGCCTTTTTGTTTTCTGATACGATTAAAAACAACATCATGTTTGGTAAAGAAGATGCAACGGATGAAGAAGTCATCGCTGCCGCAAAAAATGCCGACGTCCACAAAAACATCAAGAAGTTCAGTAAAGGCTACGATACTATTTTAGGGGAGCGCGGGATTACCTTATCTGGAGGACAAAAGCAACGTATTTCTATTGCAAGAGCGATCATCAAAGCGCCACAAAT
>NZ_JBDSLS010000088.1:0-29202 GCF_039916245.1 Gelidibacter sp. | reverse complement strand
TCGTCATGAATTGGCACAACGCACCAAACATCAATTGCGTCGCATGCCGAATTTGGAATTCTTTATCGACGATTCACTTGAATATATCGCACGTATCGATAAATCCTTAAGAGGCGAAGACAACCCAATTAAGGATGCTAGTTTATTGGACAAACGTAAAAAGAAGTAATTGAACTTCGCGCTTTACATCGCTAAGCGATACCTCTTTACCAAAAGCAGCAATAATGCCATCAATATCATGACCATTATTGCTGCTTCTGGTGTGGTGGTTGCCGCTGCGGCGTTGTTTGTTGTGCTTTCAGGATTTGCCGGCTTAAAGGATTTTAGCCTTGAATTTTCTTCTTTTGTAGATCCTGACCTTAAAATTCTCCCAGAACAAGGAAAATCGTTCTTGTTGACCGACAAAGATTCAACAGCCTTATCAAAAATTGAAGGGATTGCATCGTATTCAAAAATCATTGAAGAGCGTATTATTATTGAATTTGACAATAAAAACGTGCTGGCATCACTTAAAGGTGTCGATGAAAATTATCTGAAGGTCACCAGCATTGATTCTATGATCATCCAAGGGCAATGGTTTGAAAAAGGCAGTGGCCAACTGGTTTCTGGCTGGGGCATTGCGCACAACCTCTCTTTTGGCGTTTTGGATTATGGAAAGACACTTAGCATTTATGTGCCAAAACCAGGCGTTGGACAAATCAGTTCCATAAGAGGTGCTTTTAACTCATTGAATATGGTCAATATTGGCGTTTTTGATATCAATGAAGATTTGAATAGCACTTACGTTTATACGGATATTGCAAACGCACGTTACTTGATGGATTATGCCAATAATCAAGTGAGCAGTATTGAACTGAAACTCCAACCAAACGCTAATGAAAGCACGGTTAGAAAAGCGATACTAGAGAATTTTGACACCAACGTTATTGTAAAGAATAGAGCACAATTAAATGATGCGCTTTACAAGATGTTGAACACCGAAAATTTGGTGGTGTATCTCATTTTTACTTTGGTCATTATCATCGCACTATTTAATGTGATTGGCGCGTTAATCATGATGATTTTGGACAAAAAGGGCTCTTTGCATACGCTTTATAATATCGGTGCAACAACCAAAGATATTAGACGTGTATTTTTTCTTCAAGGCAGCTTGATGAGTCTTCTTGGTGGATTTGTAGGGGTTTTGATAGGTTTTATCCTTGTAGTTCTGCAACAGCAATTCGCATTAGTGATGATCACGCCTTCACTTCCTTATCCCGTCAAAATTCAAGTCATGAATATTGTGGTTGTTTTAGTAACGATTACGATTTTAGGATTCATTGCCTCTAAAATTGCTTCAGGACGGATTAATGAGACATTGGTGAGGAGCTAGTTTTCAGTTGGCAGTGTTCAGTCAGCAGTTGGCAGTCTCAAGTCTTCGGTCTTCGGTCTTCGGTCTTCGGTCTTTAAAACTAAAATTCTCAAATCAAAAAGACTAAATAATTTTAACTCTCAATTTTCCAATACTTCATCCTCTAAACTTCAAGCTTCGTGCTTCCAACTTCTGGCTTTAAACGAACTCATAGCCAGAAAAAGCTTCCAACACCTCATCAAAAGCTTCATAGACGTTTGCAGCATCATCACTAGAAACCATTTTTGAACGGTATTCTTTAAAGTTTGGAATGCCTTTAAAGTAATTGGTATAATGACGTCTGGTTTCAAAAACACCCAGTTTTTCGCCTTTCCAACCAATCGCCATTTCAAGATGTCGTCGTGCAGCATCCACGCGCTCTTCTAAAGAAATAGGATCCAAATGTTCACCGGTATTAAAAAAGTGTTTCACTTGTTTAAAAAACCAAGGATTCCCAATACTGGCGCGGCCAATCATACAACCATCCAATCCATACACATCGCGCATTTCCATGGCTTTTTCAGGAGTATCCACGTCGCCATTTCCAAATACTGGAATGTGCATCCGTGGATTGTTTTTGACCTCTGCAATGGGTCCCCAATCGGCATTTCCTTTATACATCTGGGCACGTGTGCGTCCATGAATTGAAATTGCTTTACAGCCAACATCTTGCAAGCGTTCGGCTACCTCAAGTATTCTTATGGAATCATGATCCCAACCCAAACGGGTTTTTACAGTGATTGGCAAATTGGTGCGTTTTACCATTTCTGCCGTCAACTTTTCCATCAGACACACATCTTTCAAAATACCGGCGCCAGCGCCTTTACTCACTACTTTTTTTACGGGACAGCCAAAATTGATGTCAATAATATCTGGGTTGGATTTCTCAACAATATCGATAGTTTGCAACATGCTTTCCAAATTGGCTCCAAAAATCTGAATGCCAACAGGACGTTCGCGTTCGTAGATATCCAATTTCATACGGCTTTTTGCGGCATCCCTGATCAGTCCTTCGCTGGAGATAAACTCCGTATAAACCACATCAGCGCCTTGTTCTTTGCACAAGGCTCTAAATGGTGGATCACTAACATCTTCCATAGGTGCTAACAGCAAAGGAAAATTCGGAAGTTCTATGTCGCCTATTTTTATCACAATTCAGATTTTGATGCAAAATTAATGCTTTTTGAGCAATTGCGGTTTATAAGACCACAGGTTTTGAAACCTGTGAGGTCTAGGTGTTGGATTACTGGTTTTGATCCTTCCCTCTTTAAGCCTTTTATTATAGGCTTAAAGCCACCTTCCCTTAAAAAAGGGAAGGAACTTTTTGATTGAGATAATGTGGGAAGATAACAGATTTAAAATCTAGAGCGATTGCATACCTTAAAACGTCAAATCCTTCTCAATCTTCTCGCCATTTCTATCGATAATAATTTTGGTACGATCCCCTTCTTTAAAAACCGAAAGCGCTCGCATATAGCCATACATATCGGTGATTATACTGTCGCCCAGCTTAATAACAATATCGCCCTTTAGCAATCCTGCTCTTGAGCCTGGCGTGTCTTCTCTCGTGCCATCAATCCGCATGCCTTTACCATCAAATAAATAATCGGGCACCACACCTAACCCGACTTTAAAACGAGGTGTTTCTTCGCTTTCATTCTTGGTTTTCCTGAATGCCAATTTTCCGCTGTTGTCCAATTCTGTAATGACCTCAAAAATATAGTCTGAAATGAGTTCCATGCCTTTAAAATTCAACTTATCATAGTCATCGCTTGGTTTGTGATAATCTTCATGCTGACCCGTAAAAATGTGAAGTACGGGAATATCACTTAAATAAAACGAGGTATGGTCAGAAGGTCCAACGCCAGATTCATTATCTATCAATTTAAAGCTTTTGTTAGCCGCCTGCAGCACTTGCTTAAAACGAGGCGAGGTTCCTGTGCCATAAACGGCGAGCGTGCCATCTTCTTTCAAACGTCCAACCATGTCCATATTAATCATATAATTGACGGTTGCGATATCAATCGTCGGATTTTTTACAAAAAAATTGCTTCCCAACAAGCCCATTTCTTCACCTGAAAAAGCTATAAATAAGTAGTTATTATGCGTATTGCCCTTGGTCAATTTCAATGCTAAATTCAAAAGAACAGCAACACCACTAGCATTATCATCAGCACCATTATGAATGGCTTTATCCCTTTCACGGTACAACGAACCTTCGCCGCCATAACCCAAATGGTCATAATGCGCGCCAATAATAACGGTGTTTTTGGCGTGATTATCAATATATGCCAGCACATTGATCCCGGTAATTGTGTTATCAGTAGTTTTAGCGTCATAAAACACTTCACTATGCGGATCTTTTTTAGGTTTAAAACTAAAGTATTGGTAAAAACCATTGCTTCCCTTAGGTTGTAATCCGAGGGCTTTAAAGCGTTCTGAAATATAGGCGACTGCTTTCTTCTCGCCATTGGTCCCAGTTTCCCGACCTTCATAAGCATCGGAAGCCAAGACGGAAACATCAGTCTCCATACTTATTTCTTCAATAACTTCTTGCTTACAAGATGCTATTAAAACTAAAAACAGACTCCATATTATAAATTTCATAATTTTATATGTTAATTTTATAAAACTAAGAAAAATCCAACTAAAGCTCTATGATTTCGACAATCTTGTATCTAAACTATTTTCTATGAAAAATATCCTTTTTATTGCTATAATCGCTACGCTTATTTTTTCATGTAAAAACGATAAGGAATCCTTTAACACAACAGTTAAAAAACTTGAAAGAACAGCTTCAGATTCTCTGATTTATCCCGAAGAAAAACATTTCAAATCCTTAAAACAAATCACTTTTGGCGGCGATAATGCAGAAGCCTATTGGAGTTTTGATGACAAGCAATTGGTTTTCCAATCCAATAATCCCAAATGGAATGTCCACTGTGACCAAATGTTTTTGATGAATGCTGACGACACGTTTAAAGATAAAATACCACCTATGATCAGCACTGGAAAAGGCAGAACCACCTGTGCTTACTTTTTGCCTGACAATAAACATATTGTTTATGCCTCCACGCATCTTGGTAATGATAAATGCCCGGAAACACCATTGAAAAAGGATGGGAAATATATTTGGCCCATCTATGATTCCTATGATATTTTTGTGGCCGATTTGGAAGGCAATATTACCGCACAATTGACCCATGAAAAAGGTTATGATGCAGAAGCCACCGTATCCCCAAAAGGCGATAAAATCGTATTTACCTCTACTCGAAATGGCGATATCGATTTGTACACCATGAACATTGATGGCTCAGATGTCAAACAGATAACCTTCGAATTGGGCTATGATGGCGGTGCTTTCTTTTCTCCTGATGGCACAAAAATCATCTTCCGTTCGTCGCGTCCTAAAACTGAGGACGACATCGCAGAATACAAAAGTCTCCTGAAAGAAGGATTGGTGCAGCCCACTGAGATGGAACTGTACATTTGCAATGCCGATGGTAGTGATTTAAGACAATTAACCCACCTCGGAAATGCCAATTGGAGTCCATTTTTTTTACCGGACGGCAAACGGATTATTTTCTCTTCAAATTTTGAATCCGAGCGCGGATTTCCATTCAGTTTGTACATTATAGGCATTGATGGCAAGGGCTTGGAGCGCGTTACCCATAGCGAAACGTTTGATGCCTTCCCCGTATTTTCAAACGATGGCAAAAAACTGATGTTCTCTTCCAACAGAAACAACGGCGGTGGCCACGATACTAATTTATTTGTTGCAGAATGGCAGGATTAATTGAACAGACTGACCGATTTAACTATTTTTTCTCCAATCGTTCAGTTTCCTGTTGCGATGTGACACGTTCGTTAGTCTTTAAATTAGTGTTACCAAATTTATATCGAAATCCTAATTTGACGGTTCTTGTATCCTGATCATAAAACGTGGTATTGTTCTGATTTAAATAGCGTGATTTAAATGTGAAATCCTGTTTATTAAAAAGGTCAGAAATCACTAAGGACACCGATGCCTTATTTTTTAAAATGGTTTTAGAAATGGTTAAATTTGAAAATAATACCTCATTGATTTCCCGAAAACCTCTAATGGATTTGCTCATGTAAGTTAACGAGAGATTGGCGTTCAAACTTTTATCCTTTAAGAAGGTGATATCATTGCTCAATGCGGTATAATTTGACCATAAATCTTTCTCGTATTCCAAACCATCAATGGTGCCTCGATCCCGAGTGTTGTAAAATGAGGTCACAAAATAAACGGACCAGTTTTCGATTAGATCAAAATAGGTAACGAAGTCAAACCCATACTCGATGGTAGATTTAAGATTAAATGGTGTATAGGTAATTCTTTTGTTGACATTATCCTGAAGTGTCAACTCGAAAATATTGTTATCAGAAGCTTTATAATAGGCTTCCACAGTATAAAGTCCGTTCAAAAATGAAGTTCCAAGTATGGCCCGATTCACAATAATGGGCTTTAAATCAGGATTTCCTGTAACAACAGTCACATCATTCAAATAAAACTGAAACGGATTTAAATCCTGATAATCAGGACGTTGAATACTTCGTTTGTAATTAGAATATAACGAGAAATTATCCGAAAAAGCATAAGTTAGACTTGCTGTTGGAAACCAGTCCAAATAATCCTGGTTATTGGTTACGTTATCAATAACGGAGTAGCCTTTAGCATTGGTTTGCTCAACACGTAATCCCGCAATCAAACTGAGTTTCTCCCACTCTTTTGAAAAATTAACATAACCTCCATAAATGGATTCATCATAGGTATAAACATCCGTATTATTGGCGTCAATGGTTTCGGCCCCATTAACACTATTAAACTGTGTAATATCACTAGCCGTCTTTATGTTTGAACCTTTGCCGCCTATTTCAAGATTTGCAGAGTCATCAATTGGTAAATTATAATCAATTTTTGCGGTATAGATTTCAGTGTCCTGATGGTTTTCGGTTCTAAAAGCTGATGTGTCCAAAAAGCTGCCATCATTTGCAAAATAATTACTTTTTACATTCTGATTGCGATTGTAATTATAGGTCGTAAAATGGGCATTCGCTGAAAGTTTCTCACCCGATTTCTCAAATTTGTGTACATAATCGAGGTCAAAACCTAAATTGTACTTATCGTCTTTTGAAATATTATTGGCATCAAAATAATAATTCAAATTCTGACTGGCATCCAATACATGCGTGTTATTCTTTATTTTATAGTCAAAATAAGGAAGCACCAGCATGTTTGAAGATAAACTCAATGTGTTTTTTTCATTGATGTTATAATCAAAATTGAAATTGAAATTATGAGTTTTTGACCATGTGTTTCGGTTGGTAGTGGATTTAAAAATTTCATCAATAGTGTTATTAAAATCCAGATAATTAACCACTTCATCTTGGTCTCTATTGATTTTATCTTGGGAATAGGCATAATTCGCGAAAAAATCAATTTTTTCATTTTTAAAAAAATGGCTCATTCCCGCATCATATCTCGGGAAAACGCCTTGAGTGAAATTGCCGAACACATTTCCCCTATATCCAGTGACCAAGTTTTTACTCATCACAATATTGATCACTGCACCGCTGGACGCATCATATTTAGCGGAGGGATTGGTAATCACTTCTACTGATTTTAATGAATTTGCCGATGAGCTTTGTAGTAATTGCATCAATTCCTCCCCGCTTAAATGCACTTTCTTATCATTGATATACACCGTTGGTTTGGCATTTTTTACCTGAATATTGTTGTCCATGACCAAAATACCAGGCGTACTTTGAAGTACCTCAAACATATTGCCTTCAATTAAGGCGGTGTTTTCAATATTAAAAACCAAACGATCGGCTAATTTTTTTAAGGTGGGCCTTTTAACGCTAATATTTATTTCATCCAATTGTTCTGACGCCTCGTTCAAAACAATAGTTCCCATTTCGACCGATTGATCGACCAAAACAGATTTATAAATATCCGTATAGCCCATAAAACTAAACTTGAACACATATTTATCTGACGCTAATCTATCGAGCATAAAAAAGCCCTTATCATTGCTTGAAACCCCTCTTACAATGGAGGAGTCTTGGGCTTTCATTACAATGACATGAGCAAATGCAATGGGCTGTTGCTCACGATCGTGAACAAATCCAGAAACCGAATACTCTTGTGAAAAACCTACGGTTGTTGACAGAACAGCGCACAAAAATAAGCAGAGGTAAATGAGGGGTTTCAAGTTAGTTTAAGTTTAGACCTGCAATATATACATTGTTTTAGAATTTTTTTTATGGTATTTCCGTAATTGTTAATGTTTTTAGGTACATAAAAAACAACCAAAAGCGCAATAAATCAGTTATATTTGCAAATTAGTTAGCCCTTTTATTTTTATGAAGAACATTAGAAATTTTTGTATTATAGCACATATCGATCATGGTAAAAGTACACTTGCCGATCGCTTATTGGATTTTACGGGTACTGTAACGGATCGTGAGAAACAAAACCAACTTTTGGATAGTATGGATTTGGAGCGTGAGCGTGGCATTACCATTAAATCCCATGCCATACAAATGGAATACACCTATGAAGGTGAAAAATACATTCTTAATCTAATTGATACTCCTGGGCACGTTGACTTTTCTTATGAAGTTTCACGTTCCATTGCGGCATGTGAAGGTGCTTTGCTTATTGTTGATGCAGCGCAAAGCATTCAGGCGCAAACTATTTCAAATTTATATTTGGCTTTAGAGAATGATTTAGAAATTATTCCCATCTTAAATAAAGTGGATTTACCAAGTGCCAATATTGAAGAAGTTACAGATGATATCGTTGATTTATTGGGCTGTAAACGTGAAGACATCATTCACGCCAGTGGTAAAACAGGCTTTGGAGTAGATAATATATTAGCGGCGGTTATTGCCCGTATTCCGGCTCCAAAAGGAGATGTCAATGCACCTTTACAGGCTTTGATTTTTGACTCAGTATATAATACTTTTAGAGGTATTGAAACTTATTTTAGAGTATTTAACGGTGAAATTAAAAAAGGACAGAAAATTAAATTTGTCGCTACCGACAAAGAATATTACGCTGATGAAGTGGGTACCTTAAAACTCACACAAGTTGCAAAACAAAGCGTTAAAGCTGGCGATGTTGGGTATTTGATAACTGGAATCAAAACAGCAAAAGAAGTCAAAGTAGGAGATACCATTACCGATTTTGCAAATCCAACCACCAATATTGTGGAAGGATTTGAGGACGTCAAACCGATGGTATTTGCCGGGATTTATCCTGTGGATACTGAAGATTATGAAGAGCTTCGAAACTCCATGGAAAAATTACAATTAAACGATGCGTCCTTAGTGTTTGCAACAGAAAGTTCAGCGGCTTTGGGCTTCGGTTTCCGTTGTGGTTTCTTGGGGATGCTGCACATGGAAATTATCCAAGAACGTTTGGAGCGTGAGTTTGACATGACCGTCATTACCACAGTACCTAACGTGTCGTACAATGCTTATACCAATAAAAACCCAGATGTTCCTTTTGTAGTCAACAACCCGTCCGACTTGCCTGATCCGTCAACCGTCAATCGCGTTGAAGAGCCGTATATTAAGGCTACCATAATCACAAAAGCTGATTATGTGGGTAACGTCATGTCCTTATGTATTGAAAAAAGAGGGATTGTGGTCAACCAGACCTATTTGACAACAGAACGTGTGGAACTCACTTTTGATATGCCATTGGCAGAAATTGTTTTCGATTTTTACGACCGATTAAAAACAGTGTCAAAAGGTTATGCCTCTTTTGATTACCATCCTTCAGGCATGAGAACCTCAAAATTGGTGCGTTTAGATATTTTATTAAACGGACAACCTGTTGATGCACTTTCGGCTTTAATTCACGCCGATAATGCACAGGATATCGGTAAAAAAATGTGTGAAAAACTGAGAGAATTGATCCCACGTCAGCAATTTGATATTCCTATTCAAGCTGCGGTGGGTGCTAAAATCATCTCAAGAGAAACCATAAAAGCACTTCGTAAAGACGTTACTGCCAAATGTTATGGTGGGGATATTTCACGTAAACGTAAACTTCTTGAAAAACAGAAAAAAGGTAAAAAACGTATGCGTTTGGTAGGGAATGTTGAAATTCCACAACAAGCGTTTATGGCGGTTTTGAAATTGAACGACTAAATTCATGTTCAGTTACTGAGCATGCCGAAGTAAAAGCAGAAATCATTAGCTTCATCGAAGCTCATCGTATCAATTGAAGGCGATAGCATCTCATAAATAC
Source organism: Gelidibacter sp. (assembly GCF_039916245.1). Classification (GTDB taxonomy): domain Bacteria; phylum Bacteroidota; class Bacteroidia; order Flavobacteriales; family Flavobacteriaceae; genus Gelidibacter. The sequence continues at coordinate 19,525 of NZ_JBDSLS010000088.1, read as the reverse complement.
TCCTTTCTTCCTTAATTTTATAAATGAAATATTCCTGCAGTGACAGGAATATTTCGTTTTTAAACTATTTAAAACTGAATAATTGGTAATTCTTCATCAGTTTCCATCCTAAAAACTGCAAGGCTCTAATTCCACAAAATGCAATTTAAAACCCTGATTCTGAAGGTTCATCTCACATATCTAAATATATTTTGAGCGAACTGATTATAATGCAAATTTAGACAGTTCATTCCATAGCATCATAATAGCAGCGTGAACTGTCCTAGACACTCTAACAATTTATTTAAATTAAATTCATGTAATGTGCTCAATTATTTTGTAGTTTTAAAGAACTTATAAAACCAACCAATGAACATATTTCATCTTAGTGCTGAATGCTATCCTATTGCCAAAGTTGGAGGATTGGGTGATGTCGTGGGAGCACTTCCAAAATATCAGAATCAATTGGGTGAGACCAGCAGTGTCATCATGCCATTTTATAATAATAAGTTTACCGATTCAAATACCTTCAAAAAAGTGTTTAGCGGACGGTTCAATTTAGGACGAACTTTTGATTTTGATATTCTTACACTTACAGACAATACCTTGGGCTATGATCTTTATTTGGTTCATATTCCAGGATTACTTTACACGGATTATGTCTATTCTTCCGCTGATACGGAACGCTTTTTAGGCTTTCAAATTGCCGCGTTGGATTGGTTGGTGCAATTGAAACAAAAGCCTGATATAGTGCACTGTCATGACCATCATACCGGGTTGATTCCTTTCATGATGTCGCAATCGTATGCCTATCATAAATTGAAAATGACGCCTTCGGTCTTTACGATCCATAACGGACAATATCAAGGTTGGTTCAGCCATAATAAAATACATCTCATTCCTCCCTTTGACTTTTCTAAAGCCGGATTATTAGATTGGAAACATCAAATCAATCCGATGGCATCGGCCTTAAAATGTGCTTGGAAAGTGACTACAGTTTCTCCCAATTATATGGAAGAACTCAAATACGCTGCCAATGGTTTGGAAGATTTATTGCGCTACGAAAGTGACAAATGTGTAGGGATTTTGAATGGTATTGATGACAAGGTTTGGGATCCCGCGACGGATGATAGTTTAATTCAAAATTATACTGTAAAAACCGTAACCTCTGGTAAGAAAGCCAACAAAGAATGGCTCTGTAAAGAGTTTAATCTTAATCCAGAGCTTCCGTTATTTGCATTTATTGGACGCTTAGTGGGGGAGAAAGGCGCTGATCTATTACCTGATATTTTCAATAATTCACTCGTCCATAAAAACCTTTCTATTTTTATGTTGGGCTCAGGAGATGCTTCGGTCGAACATGAATTGGATGAGCTTAAATTCCGTTATCCGGGCTACTACAATACGTATATTGGCTACAATGAGCGTTTAGCACACATTGTTTACGCTGCCGCAGATTTTCTAGTGATGCCATCACGCGTAGAACCTTGTGGGCTAAACCAGATGTACGCTTTACGCTATGGCACCGTGCCGATTGTTAATAAAGTGGGCGGCTTGAAAGACACCGTTCAAGATTTTGATGATAAGGGTTTTGGCATCCTACATGATGGTGCTACAGTCCATGAAGGCAGTTTTGCCATTCATAGAGCCATTAACTTTTATAACGATGTGGAACGATTCAAAAAGAACCGTAACTTAATCATGAAAATTGACCATTCTTGGGACACCTCAGCTCAAGCCTATATTAATCTCTATAATTCTTTAATCCTATAACTATGTACCACGACAATGTAATTTCTATCATTTTGGGTGGTGGACAAGGCTCACGACTGTATCCACTAACTGCAACACGTTCAAAGCCAGCGGTTCCTATTGCCGGAAAATATAGATTGGTGGATATTCCTATATCTAACTGTATCAATTCCGAAATCAAACGCATGTTTGTATTGACACAGTTTAACTCTGCCTCGTTAAACAAGCATATTAAAAACACTTATCATTTCAGTTTCTTCAGTCAAGCGTTTGTTGACGTTTTGGCTGCGGAACAGACGATGTCAAGCGCAGCTTGGTATCAAGGTACTGCAGATGCCGTACGTCAAAATATGCACCATTTTTTAAACTATGAGTTTGAGTACGCACTGATCCTATCCGGCGACCAGTTATACCAAATGGATTTTAACAAAATGTTGGATGCTCATATCGCCAGTAATGCTGAAATAACCATAGCTACCTTGCCAGTAATCGAAAAGGAGGCAACGTCTTTCGGGATTTTAAAAACAGATGAGAACAGCATCATTACTTCTTTTATAGAAAAACCAGATGCGAGTTTATTACCGGAATGGACTTCAGAAGTTAGTGATAGTATGAAAGCGCAAGGGCGAAATCATTTAGCTTCAATGGGGATTTACATCTTTAATAGACAGCTCCTTATTGACCTTATGAAAAACCCTGATACCAACGATTTTGGTAAGGAGATTATACCGCAATCTATTGAGAAGCATAAAACCTTGAGCTATCCATTTGAAGGCTATTGGACGGACATTGGAAACGTGGATTCATTTTTTGAAGCCAATTTAGGTCTAACCGATGATATTCCACAATTTGATTTATTCAATGGTAAAAACCGCATTTATACAAGGGCGCGGATGCTCCCAACTTCAAAAATAAGCGGAACTACATTGAATAAAGCAGTTATCGCCGATGGTTGCATCATCAATGCAGGTAAAATAGAGCATTCCGTCATTGGTATTCGTTCAAGAATAGGGCATGAATCAACCATTATTAACACTTATATGATGGGTAGCGATCGTTACCAAACGTATGAGGAAGTGACCTCTAAAACAGAAATTCCGATGGGTATCGGGGAGCGCTGTTTTATCAAAAACGCTATTATCGATAAAAATTGTCGTATTGGAAATGATGTTAGAATCAACGTCGATGCCAATTCAAAAGACATTGAAACCGATACTTATGTGATCAGACAAGGGATTGTAGTCGTCAAAAAAGGTGCTGTCATTCCGCATGGCACGGTCATTTAAATAGGATTATATTTTATTATAATATCCGAGAAAAGAATCAAGACCGCTTCGCTTTTAAAATCAAGCACAAACCCGCCTGAATGACACAGTCGGGCAGGGACAAAATTCTTTAAACAAGGCCAGTAAGGTCTCTATCTTAATCTCATCAGCACAATGTCCTATGAAAACCGAGTTTTATAAAATAAAATGAATTTCAATCGGACAAAAATTATATTTTAACTAAAGGAGCCTCAATCATTATCATTTGAGGCTTCTTCATTTTCATGAGTTGACGTTTTTTCCTTCTGAATTTTTTCTACATCAAAAGGTTTTCCTAAATAAACCAACTTCCAACCTTCGGTAAATTCTTCATCGTCTTTATTAATAGTCGCTATGAGGTGCAATTCATCGGATTCATCTTTTAAAAACATCGGAATAATATCGTCGTCTTTACCACTGAGTGCCATTAAACTTTCGTAATGCTCTTTATTTAGTATGTCAATTTCATTTATGGATGGGTATTTTCTTGTGGTTTCTGTAAGCGACATATATCCATCGGTTTTGATAAATAGATTCCCAGTTGGCTTAAAATCAGGATCACTTAATTCATCAGAAGATATTAATCGAAAGGCGCCATTCGCACCAAATTCTTTTCCATATTGATCAATGAAAAACTGATTGATATCGGAGTTTGCCGTCATCGCAATAATATAACCGACATCATTCAATTCGATGTTGTCACTTAAGGAATCAGAATATATATTGAAATTGAGCGCTTCCAAACCGAGTTCCTGGGCTTGGTTAATATTGCTTTGATTGTTATCAATAAGCACGACATGTCGTCCGTTTTTTTCCAAATAATTTGCAATTAAACGGGATGCTTTAGATGCTCCCACAATGAGAATACCAGTTGATTTTTTAAGAAATACACCCAATTTTTTAGACACAAATCGAGCAGTGGTGGCATTTAATAAAACAGTTCCCAAGACAATCATAAACACCAATGGCGTAATAAATTCGGCATCTTCAAAACCATTTCTCGCCAATTTTAATCCAAATAAAGAAGCAATTCCAGCTGCCACAATACCTCGAGGACCTACCCAACTGATGAAAATTTTCTCATTGCGCTCAAAGGTCGAATTACGGGTACTTAAAAACACGCCTATTGGCCTGAGCACAAATACGACAATGGCGAAGAGCGCAACCATATTCCCATTAAAAACTAACATTAAATCTTCCATATTGATGTTGGCCGCAAGCAAGATGAATAGGATGGAAACCAACAAAATACTTAAGGATTCCTTGAAATATAATAATTCCTTGAGATAAGGCGAATTGGAATTTCCCAAAATCATTCCCATAACCACAACCGCCAACAAACCCGATTCATGTGCAAAAACATCGGCCAGCACAAATACGCCCAGAACGCTCGCCAGCGCGAAAACATTGAGGAGATAATGCGGAATAAAATGTTTGTTCAAGACAAAATTGAGTCCGTGGGCAAAAGCAAATCCAAACGTGCTTCCAAACAAAACAATCTTTCCAAACTCTATAAATGCTGTTTTGGTAAAAGCACCGCCAACATCCACACTTATAAATTCGAATACCAATACCGCCACCAGAGCACCAATAGGATCGATAAGGATACCTTCCCATCGCAAGACTGCGGACACATCTTGTTTTAAAGGAATATGTCTTAAAATAGGTGTAATCACCGTGGGGCCTGTAACCATGATTAATGCCGAAAACAGAAACGACATTTCCCAACTAAGATAAAATAAATAATGTGCTGCAATTGCAGCGCCAAAAAAGGTCACAATGGAACCAATGGTAATCAATTTAGTAATTACAGGCCCTACATTTTTAATTTCCTTGACGCGTAAAGTCAGCCCGCCTTCAAAAAGAATGATACTGATGGAAAGAGACACAAAATAAAAAAGACTCTCTCCCGGAAAAAGTCCGTTTTTGCCGTTATATATCGGTTCAATCCATTTGCTGCCATCACTGGAAAGATATTCAGCAGCAATTGGACCTACTAAAAGACCAATTAAAATTAGGGGAAGAATAGCTGGAATTTTCAATTTCCAAGCGACCCATTGTGCCAATATTCCTAATATGACTAATCCTGATAGTTCAACCATATAATTGCTTTATCTTTCTTTTGTAAGTAGTAAAGTTATTTTTTTTTGGTTTAATCTGACGTAAAAAATATCACAAAACTGAAATGTTTTGTTTGAAAGACAAAGGATTGGCAATATTTTAAGCTCATAAAATCTCCCTATTTAGGCGGTTCATTTGGCTCAAAATTGTAATACAATTTTTTTAAACTTCGTTTTAATAAAGCAAATCGATAAATACCAATGACTAAGAAAACAGCACTGAAAACCAAGGATAGGATAGCTAAATATTTAAAATCCGGAAAGTTTTTGAGCTGAAAGAATGCAATCCCACCTAAAAGTAAATACAATGATGACCTAATATAAGAAAGTAAGGTGCGCTCGTTGGCCAATCGCGTGCGTTCGATGGCGAGATAATCTCTTAAAATGACTTCTTGATCTGGTTTGAAATCACGCCCAAACTTTAAAAGTTTCATATTTTTAAAGCGCAATGGAGCTGGAACGATTCTTTTCATAAGTCTTTTTTATAAAATTAAAATAATTTTTAGCGGATTCAAATTATCTCAGTGATTAGTTAGTGAGTAAGCCCTTTAAAATGTTAAAAAACAGCCAATATCATGTCGCGAAACCTACAAATTTTAACTGATTTAGTAATTTGCATGTTTAACTCTACCAAAAGTAACGATTATGCAACTATATCCCATTGAAACTGGAAATTTCAAACTTGATGGAGGGGCCATGTTTGGGGTCGTGCCGAAATCAATTTGGCAACGCACCAATCCCGCCGATGCCAATAATATGATCGATATTGCAGCGCGCTGTCTGTTAATGGAAATTGATAACCGACTCATTTTGATTGATACCGGAATGGGGAATAAGCAAAACGATAAATTTTTTGGTTATTACTATTTATATGGCAATGATTCGATAGATAGTTCCTTAAAAAAATATGGTTTTCATCGCGACGATATTACCGATGTGTTTATGACCCACTTACATTTTGACCATTGTGGTGGCAGCATCCAATGGAACAAAGATAGAACGGGTTATGAACCCGCTTTTAAAAACGCACATTTCTGGAGTAATGAAAAGCATTGGCAATGGGCAACCCAACCCAATAATCGCGAAAAAGCATCGTTTTTAAAGGAAAATATTCTGCCAATGGAAGAAAGTGGCCAACTCAAATTTACGTCGCTTCCTCAAGATCGATTGCTAAAAAATTCTGAACTCGGTTTTGATATCTTTTTTGCCGATGGCCATACTGAGAAGCAAATGATTCCGCTGATCAAATATCAAGATAAAACCATTGCCTTTGTGGCCGATTTACTGCCGACGGTTGGGCATTTACCTTTGCCTTTCATCATGGGTTATGATACTCGGCCTTTATTGACCTTGGATGAAAAGGAATCATTTCTGAATACCGCTGCCGATCAAAATTATTATTTGTTTTTGGAACATGATGCGCATAATCAGATTATCACAGTAAAACATACGGACAAAGGCGTCCGTTTAGATCAAACATTTACTTCACAAGAGATTTTTACACATTAATAAATTAATTATATGAAATTATTTAAATCATTTGCAATTGTTGCTTTTGCAGCAACGACTCTATTTAATTGCGGCTCTGCTTCCAGTGTGCTTTCAACACCAATGGAAAACATTGACACGATGCCATTAAAAACTTCTGAATTAACTGATGCCGAAAAGCAACATTGGGGACATTTGGATTTGAAAAATGACACCATTCCTGGGATGAGTGTTGACAAGGCCTACAACGAAATCATCAAAAACAAAAAAGGAGCCAAAGTAATCGTTGCTGTTATTGATTCAGGAATTGATATTGACCATGAAGATTTGCAAGGAGCTATTTGGACCAATCCCAAAGAAATTCCAGGGAACGGCATCGATGATGACAACAATGGTTATGTGGACGATATCCACGGATGGAATTTTCTTGGCGATGGCTATGATGAGCAGTTGGAATATGTGCGTTTATTGGCAAGCGGAGACACTTCAAACCCACGATATGCGGAAGCAAAAGCCGAAAGACAGGCCGACTATGACAAATACGCAGGTATCAAAACCAATTATGAGCAGTTTTTACAACAAATTAAAAATGCTGATGATGCCTTGACCAAAGAAACCAAAAAAGAAAATTACACAGAAGAAGATGTCAATGCTATCAGCACAAGCAATGAAATTTTAAAACAATACGTGGCCATTGCAAAATATGTGTACAGTATGGATTTTAAAACCTTAAAAGCGGCCATAGCAGATATTAGTGAAGGACTTGTAGATATTAATGACCGCCTGAACTATAACCTCAACGTCGATTTCAGAGGGCGTAAAACAGGAGATAATCCGGATGATATGGTCAAAAAATATTACGGAAACAACAACGTTAAACCTGTAAAACCATCAGAAAGCCACGGTACACACGTTGCTGGTATTATTGCTGCCGTAAGAAACAACGGTAAAGGTGGAAATGGGGTTGCCAACAATGTGAAAATTATGAGCCTAAGAGCAGTTCCAAATGGTGACGAATATGATAAAGATATCGCCTTGGCCATCCGATATGCTGCTGATAATGGTGCGAAAGTGATGAACTTCAGTTTTGGAAAACACTATTCTCCACATAGTGATTGGGTAAGAGATGCTATTGTATATGCGGCTTCTAAAGATATTTTGATTGTGAATGCTGCCGGAAACGAAGCCCTTGATTTGGATACCAAAAACGTTTATCCTAATGACGCTGTTGATAATGGCCCTGAGGTTGCAGATAACTTTATCACTGTTGGATCATTGGACTCAACTTACGGCTCAGGAATGGTCTCTGGATTTTCAAATTATGGTAAAATAAACGTTGATATTTTCGCTCCAGGAGGAGAAATCTATTCAACAATTCCAGGTAATGAATATAAAAGTCTTGGTGGGACGTCAATGGCCGCTCCAGGAGTTGCTGGTATCGCGGCATTAATCCGTTCCTACTATCCAAACTTGACCGCACCGCAAGTTAAGAAAGTCATTTTGGATTCTGGATTGCCACTTACCACCAAAGTAATTGTTGGAGGCGATCCAACCAACATAAAACCATTCGGTGAACTTTCAAAATCACAAAAAATTGCCAACGCCTATAACGCTTTAATTTTAGCGGATCAAATGTCAAAAAACTCTAAATAAACTTTTAAAATGAAATTTACTTATGCTTTAAGTCTTAGTTTTCTTTTGTTGATGCCTGCAATTAAAGGGCATTCACAAAATGAAACACGGCCATCTTCCAATCCACATTATTGGCAGCAACATGTCGATTACACGATGGCTATTGATATGGACGTCAAAACTTACCGATATACCGGAACTCAAAAGTTGGTTTATACCAACAATTCTCCAGATGTATTGAACCGCGTTTACTATCATTTATATCCCAACGCCTTTCAGCCGGATAGTGAAATGGATGCCCGCTTAAAAAGCATTCCAGATCCTGACGGTCGAATGGTCAATAATTTAGGTACGAAAGCAGATCCAATTTATGAAAGTCGCATCAGCAAATTAAGTCCTTATGAAATTGGATATATCAATGTTACTTCCTTGCTTCAAGATGGCAAAAAAGTCAACCATGAAACCCAAGGCACCATTTTGATTGTCACCTTGGATCAACCCATTCAACCGGGACAAAAGACGACTTTTGATATGGTTTTTGACGCTCAAGTGCCGGTTCAAATCCGTCGTTCTGGCAGAAATAACAGTGAAGGTGTCGCTTTATCCATGTCACAATGGTATCCAAAACTGGCCGAATATGATGATGAAGGCTGGCATGCCGATCCTTATATCGCCAGAGAATTTTATGGGGTATGGGGCGATTTTGATGTCAAAATTACCATTGATAAAAATTATACGATTGGAGGTACAGGATATCTTCAAAACCCGAATGAAATCGGTCACGGTTACGAAACACAACCGGTTAAAAAACAAAAAGGCAAAACCTTAACCTGGCATTTTAAGGCGCCTAATGTTCATGATTTTACTTGGGCCGCCGATCCAGAATATATTCATGATAAGCTTCAGGTTGAAAACGGCCCAATGCTACATTTCTTATATAAAAAAACAATGCCAGCAGATAAATTGGAAAACTGGAAAAAACTCCAGCCAATTACAGAGGAATTAATGCAGTATTTCAGTACGCATGTTGGTAAGTACCCTTATGACCAATATTCGGTCATTCAAGGTGGCGATGGCGGTATGGAATACGGGATGTGTACATTGATTGTTGGTGAAGGAACGATTAGTGGATTAATAAGCGTTACCGCGCACGAATTAGCACATAGTTGGTTCCAATTTGTATTGGCAAGCAATGAGAACAAACATTCTTGGATGGATGAAGGTTTTACAACTTATATTCAGGATCGTGCCTTAGATGCCATAACCGGAACAAACAGTGATAATCCATTTGCCGGATCCTATCGTTCGTATATTTCCTTGGCAAATTCCGACAGAGAGCAGCCACAAAGCACGCACTCTGATCGTTATGCCTATAACAGTGCGTTTTCAATTGCTTCTTATAGCAAAGGCTCCTTATTTTTAACGCAATTAGGCTATATTATGGGTGAAGACAATCTGGATAAAACCATCAAGCAGTATTTTAAAGAATGGGCTTTCAAACACCCAAAACCGATGGATTTTATCAGAATTGCTGAAAAAGTTTCCGGAATGGAGCTCGATTGGTATTTGACGGATTGGACACAAACCACAAATAAGATTGATTATGCCATTAAAGATGTCAATGCAGAAGGTAACAAAACATCAGTGACCTTAGAGCGGATTGGTTTAATGCCAATGCCTATCGATCTTGAAATAACCTATGCCGACGGTACCAAATCCGCCTATTATATTCCATTACGAATGATGCGCGGTGCAAAACCAACACCTCCAACCACAACGGTTATAAAAAATTGGGCTTGGGCTCATCCAACTTATACCTTTGAAGTTGAAAAACCAAAAAGTGCTATCAAGACCATCACTATTGATCCTAGAGGTTATATGGCGGATGTTAACAGAGAAAACAACGTCGTAAATTTTAATTAGAAAAATGATTATCCGAAAAAAAACATTCGGGTTAAAATCGACTTAGGACGAAAAGACATCAAACATCTTTTTTATAAAATTGCCTGTCAAAATAAAAAGCAATTAGTCCTATGTCTTAAAACGGATAAGCTTAATTAACAAAAGAACTTACTTTCTAAAAACCGCTTTTATCAAGCGGTTTTTTTATTTGCTAAAGTAGTACCTTTGCTGCCCTATGGATCAATCATTTAAAAAAATAGAAAAACTCAAAAGCCAGAAGCTTATTGAAAAGCTCTTTTCTGAAGGCAAATCTGTCGCCGTATATCCTTTGAGATTGGTCTATTTAAAAACCAGTTTTGACGATCCTATCCAGATAAAAACGGGCGTTTCAGTAAGCAAACGAAATTTCAAAACGGCAGTCGCTCGAAACCGAATAAAACGCTTGATGCGAGAAGCTTATCGGCTTAACAAATCCAAGTATTTTAACAACATTCCAGACCAATATGCGTTTATGATTTTGTACATTGGTAAGACCGGAACAGATTTTCAAACCATATCGAAAAAAATGAATACCTTGATGGATGTTTTTCTGAAACATCAATCCCTTCCCAAACCCTAAATTTTTGAGACTACGATTATGAAAAAGCTTTTGACCAAAAAAATAATACTCCCTGTTTTTATAGGTGTTTTGTTTATTACCGGATCGGCGTTTAAAAGTGATTTCTTCGAAATAGCCAAACAAATAGAAATTTTTACCACACTTTTTAAAGAGGTCAACATGAATTATGTGGACGAAACCAATCCAGCGGAATTGATGGATACGGCCATAAAAAGTATGTTGCAAAATTTAGATCCTTATACCAATTATTATAATGAACAGGATGTAGAAGCGTCACGAATTAACAATACGGGCGATTATACGGGCATAGGAGCGAATGTGCTGACCTTAAAGGATAAGTTGGTGATCATTGAACCTTATAAAGGTTTTCCAGCGGATAAAGCAGGCTTGAAGGCCGGTGATGAAATCATAAAAGTGGACAATACCGTTGTCGCCGATTTTAAGGACGATGCCGGTAATTTATTACAAGGTACCGCAGGTACTTCAGTAACCGTGACCTACATACGTCAAGGCAAGACTGAAACCGTAGCCATTCAACGTGAAGCCGTAGAAATTCATGCTGTGCCTCATTATTCCATGATTGATGATAAAACAGGGTATGTGGTATTACGTAAATTCAATGAAAAAGCATCTACTGAAACGATAAATGCCGTTCGTGCTTTAAAAAGCCAAGGGGCTAAACAACTCATATTAGATCTTAGAGGAAATTTAGGCGGATTGCTCAATGAAGCGGTTAACGTGACCAATATTTTTATACCTCAAAATCAATTGGTGGTGACCACCAAATCGAAGGTCGATAAATACAACAAAACTTATTATACCCAAAAGGCGCCTATTGATACTGAGATCCCGCTCGTAGTTCTCATTGACGGTCAAAGTGCTTCGGCGAGTGAAATCGTTGCTGGCGCATTACAGGATTTAGATAGGGCCGTCATCGTTGGCGCACGAAGTTTTGGGAAAGGTTTGGTACAACGCCCAAAAGCTTTGGTGTATGGCACGCAAATTAAAATTACCATCTCACGTTATTACACGCCTTCAGGACGTTGTATTCAGGCACTGGATTACTGGAATAGAGATGAAGCTGGCAAGGCAACCCGTGTGGAAAAAGAAAATTATAATGCCTTTAAAACCAAACGCGGTAGAACGGTTTTTGATGGCGGCGGCGTTCAACCGGATCTTGAAGTTGGCATCACAAAACTAAGCCCCATTACCAAAGCTATTGTCAACGAAAATCTAATTTTTGATTATGCTACAAAGTATTATTATTCCCATAAAGTCACGGATTTAAATACGTTTGAGTTGAAAGATTCGGATTTTAATGCCTTCAAAACCTTCTTGAAATCCAACAATTTCACTTTTGAAACCGAAACTGAAAAAGCTTTTGATGAGGCCCTTAAAGTAGCGAAAGAAGAAGCTTTAAATGGAGTTATTGATAAGGAATTTACCACCTTGATAAAAACATTGGATACCTATAAAACAGATGCCATTGACGCCAATAAAGCTCAACTGATGAACTTATTGTCGGAGGAGATCGTCAAGCGCTATTTCTATCGGGAAGGAATGTACGCGTATTTCGTAATTCATAACACAGAAATTAAAAAAGGGTCAGAAATACTTAAAAATCCTTCTACTTATTTAAATTATCTACAATAAAGTGCTTACGTCGATAAGAATACTGCAGTTTTAAAATTTTAGGTATATTTAGTTTCCCAACTGAATATAATATGCAAAAATGGCTTCTCCTTGGCTTGCTTTTTTCCCAAATAATTTTGGCACAAGAAGAATTAAAGCACGAGGTTTTTTTTAAAACGGATGCTTTTGACGTATCTGAAATTGAACATGGCAGACTCTTGTTTTTTTTGACTGAAATTGAAACTCTAGATATTGAAAAAATATCGATATACGGGTTTACGGATGATAGAGGCAGTGCATTGTACAATTTGGCACTCTCGCAAAATAGAGCCAACAGTATCAAAACCATTTTTTCAAATAACGAGTTTGACGAATCCGTTATTACCAATGTGGATGGCATGGGTAAAATTTTGATAAAACTCATAAAAGAAGAAGATATCAGTAAAATAAGGAGTTTAAATAGAAAAGTGGAAATTATAGTCACGCCCGTTTTTCCTCCAAAACCTGAAGTTATTATCAAACCAAAAACCGCTAGCGAAACCTTAGCGGGCGATATAAAGATTGGTGATTATATTCTATTAGACAATATTCTGTTTAAAACTGGCTATAGTTATCTCCTTCCAGAATCGGTAAAGACATTGGAAGAAATATCAAAAGTATTGATCAAAAGAAAAGACATTTATTTTACCATTCAAGGTCATGTCTGCTGCACACAAAATAGCAGGGATGCCAACGACAGAAAGACCAAAAAGCGTAATTTATCGGTAGCGAGAGCTGAATACATCTATAATTATTTAGCTAAAAAAGGAGTGGATAAAAAGCGCATGAAATATGTGGGGATGCGACGTAAATTTCCGCTTGGCGGTGATGCAAAATATGACCGACGTGTGGAAATTTTGGTCACTTATGTCAATGAAAGTAATTAAATTTGACATCATAAAAGGACTTATGTTATGGATACAAAAACTAAAAAATTAGATTTAATAGATTGGATGATTCATCTAAAGGATGAATCCGTATTAAATAAGCTCTATAGCATAAAAGAAATTTTCGAAAACCAAACTACCGAATTATCTCCTGCTCAGAAAAAGGCAATAGATGAAGCCTTAAATGAGGTTCTAAATGGCGATATTATTACACATGATCAGGTCATGGAGGAAACCATAAAACGGTATCCTTATTTGAAACGGACTACTTAAATATGAAAATTGTTTGGTCTAAAACTGCAAAATTCGATTATTGGAAAAATATTGAATTTTTAGAAGAAAATTGGACTGAAAAAGAAGTCATCTATTTTGTTGAACAAGTCGAATTTGTACTTAATCAACTGAAATCAAACAAGGTTATTTTCAAATCATCAGATTACAAAAAAACATTTCAAGTACCCATACTAAAACAAGTGACTTTGTTTTATATGAAAAAGGCAGAACAATCACTTTGTTACGATTTTGGAATAACTACCAGGACATTGACAGTTTCACTTTGAAGTAATTAATCCTTTAGCATTCCAATATGAGGAATACCATCTTCCAAATAATCCTCGCCCACTTGTGTAAAGCCTAAATTGTTATAGAAATTCTTTAAATAGGTCTGTGCGGAAATTTGAATTTTGGTTTCATTGAATTGCTTGTCAATAGTATTTATGGAAGCGTCCATAATAGCATAACCATACTTTAAATGCCGTTCTCCCGCCTTTACAAGAACTCTTCCAATACTTGCGTAGTCGAAATAGTCTCCAGGTTTAAATAGGCGCGTGTAAGCCACCAGTACATCCTGTTTATAACCCATTACATGAAGTGCTTTCTGGTCTTTATAGTCTATATCCTGATAAACGCAGTTTTGCTCCACAACAAATATCTCACTTCGCAATTGCAAAATGGCATAGAGTTCATCAACTCTGAGCTCTTTAAAAGTTTTGGTTATGATCTTTAGCATTTTTTACATGTATTAAATGGCCATCAATTGACACTAATTCCATTCCTAAAAGATAAAGGCATAGTCCTTCTTTTAAGAATGAAAAATGATTTCCTTTGGCTCTTTCTAATTGAATTCCGACTTGATATTAACATGGTTAAATATAAATTAATCATATAAAAATCTACCAAGAGAATGATCGAAATTCATGGATTACTGTGACACAGGAATCTTATTAATGCGGTTTTCATGACGTCCACCTTCAAAAGATGTATTTAAAAAGGTATCCACCATTTCAATAGCTTGTGGTAATGCTATAAATCGAGAAGGAAGACTTAAAATATTGGCATTATTATGTTGTCTTGCTAAAGCAACGATCTCTTTACTCCAGCATAAAGCCGAACGCACACCTTGATGCTTATTAGCCGTCATGTTGGCACCATTCCCGCTTCCGCAGATAATAATTCCGTAATCCACAGCTTTCGATTCCACATCATGGGCTACAGGATGCACAAAATCTGGGTAGTCCACACTATCGTCTGTATTGGTTCCATAGTTATTAACAGAATAGCCTTTTTCTTCTAAATGCTTTACGATAGCCTTTTTATACTCAGTTCCTGCGTGATCGTTACCTATTGAAATCGTCATCATATGTTGTTATTTTATCAAATTTTTAAGAGCATAAAGTTACATAATAATATAGTGAGTCTGTTTGAAATTTAACACCGAATATGAGTGTTACCAACAGGTTATCATATTGTATTTTTATAACCTGTTAATAATCAATTAGTGCTTTAACTATGCATTAAAAAACAGAAGCCGAACTTTACAAAAAAGTTACAGCAAAAGGCCTAAATACGGTCCATAGTCAAAATTATCATCAATCTATTATATGATATCATTAAACAAGTAACAATCGTTCATTGACATCTGCTCATTACTTGTTCATAACTTGTAGTTAACATTTAAAAGATAAATTTTATAAATCCAATAATTTTTCTCAGCCAAATCTTAAATGAGACTACCAAAAAAGTTAGCCATTTTGTTTGGATAGGTTATCATCATCCAAAAGTGACTCTATGAACATGAAAATGCAAAAATGTTATCAGGAAATAGATGTTCAATCACGTTATCAACAGTTGTTAACAACCCTATCGATAGGATTCAAAATCAAACAGTTCGAAAATTATAACTTGTTAATAGCATCTTAAGTAAGTGTCATAACTCACTATTCAAAGTAAAAGTCAAAAAAGTTATCACGGCTATTAACATCCCATCATAAGCATCATTATTTTTTTTAAATTTAAATAAAAGCTTATTATAATATATATAAATGTGGATAACTGTTTTTTGGATTCAATTTTATTTTCTGGCATTGAGAATAGAAGGAGTTTTCCTAAATTTGATATAAAGGAAACATTCATTTAATATTAAAAACGTAGTTTTGTACAAACTTAATTACCAATCTTCTCCTTTAGTTAAGTTAGAATAACTGAATTTCGCTAACTTTAGAAGTTCAATAAGATCACATTATATAATACATGACAAAGAAAAGAAGAAAGGGATCATCAAATAAGATCTCTAACCTAACAAATACAATTCTAAGTATTTTAAAAAAAGATAGAAATCAATCCTACAATTACAAACAAATAGCTGCTAAACTTGAGGTAGATGATGCCTCTAGCAGAAATCAGATTATAAAAAAACTTCAAGAATTACTTGCTAAAAAGGAAATTGAAGAAACTGAACGTGGCAAGTTCAAAGCCATTGTTAATACCGAATATCATACAGGAATCCTTGATATGGCGTCGAAAGGTTCGGGCTATATCATTTGTGCTGATTTTGAGGAAGATGTCTATATCGCTTCAAACAACATCAACAAAGCCTTAAATGGTGATGAAGTTGAATTTTATACCTACAAACGTCGTAAACAAGGAAAGTATGAAGGTGAGATAACAAACATCATTAAACGGGCTAAAAGTGAATATGTGGGTGTGATACAAATCCATCCAAACTATGCTTTTGTTGTGGTGAACGGCAATAAAATGTACAAAGACATTTTTGTACCCATTAATAAAATCAATAACGCTGAAAATGGTGATGTCGTTCTTGTTTCTCTTGAAAGTTGGGAAAAGAATGAAGATTCTCCTAAAGGTGCGGTCTTAAAAGTTTTAGGTAAACCTGGGGAACACAATACGGAAATTCACGCAATTTTAGCCGAATATGGCTTGCCTTATGAGTTTCCTGCTGAAGTAGAAGAGTATGCGAATACTTTGGATACATCAATTAGCCAAGAAGAAATTGACAAACGTCGTGACATGCGTAAAGCGTTGACGTTTACGATTGATCCAAAAGATGCTAAAGATTTTGATGATGCGATCTCTTTTGAAATCTTGGAAAACGGCATGTATGAAGTCGGGATTCATATTGCTGATGTGTCGCATTATGTGCGAGAAGGCACCATCTTGGATGATGAAGCCTATGAGCGTGCCACTTCTGTTTATTTAGTAGATAGAGTAGTGCCAATGCTTCCTGAAGTATTATCAAATAACGCTTGTTCTTTAAGACCTAACGAAGAGAAATATACGTTTTCTGCCGTGTTTCATATGAATGACCAAGCAGAGATTAAAGACCAATGGTTTGGAAGAACGGTGACGTATAGTGATGCGCGTTTTTCGTATGAAGAAGCACAAACGATCATTGAAAACAATACCCAAATTCCTGCACAGTCAGATATCTCATCTATAAATACTTTAATTCCAGAAGATATTTCCATCGAAGGCAATGCATATAACGCGGATCCTAAAATTGCCTATGCCATTTTAAAAATGGATGAAATGGCAAAAACGATGCGTAGTAAACGTATGAAGGATGGCGCAATTTCATTTGATAAAGTAGAGGTAAAGTTTGATTTGGATGCCCAAGCCAATCCGATTGGTGTATTTTTTAAGACCAGTAAAGATGCCAATAAGCTGATTGAAGAATTTATGTTGTTGGCCAATAAAAAAGTGGCCGAATTTATAGGGAAACAATCGCCTAAAAAGACTTTTGTGTATCGTGTGCATGATGAGCCAGATGCTAGTAAATTGAATGCCTTACAAGGCGTGGTTTCTAAGTTTGGCTACAAACTGAATTTCAAGGATCGCAATAGTATTGCAAATTCCTTAAACGGATTGTTGCGCGATGTTCAAGGTAAAAAAGAACAAAATTTGGTCGATACGCTCACGATTAGAAGTATGAGTAAAGCCGAATATACCACGCATAATATTGGACATTACGGTTTGGCTTTTGATTATTACACTCATTTTACCTCGCCAATTCGTCGTTATCCTGACGTGATGGTGCATCGTTTATTGCAATATTACTTGGACGGTGGAAAATCGGCCAGTGAAGCCATCTACGAAGAGAAATGTAACCATTCCAGTAACATGGAAAATCTGTCCACAAAAGCCGAGCGCGATTCCATTAAATACATGCAAATCAAATATATGGAAGACCATAGAAATGAAGAATTTGTGGGTGTTATTTCTGGAGTAACCGATTGGGGAATTTATGTAGAAATCATCAGCAATAAATGTGAAGGCATGGTTTCGGTAAGAGATATGAATGATGATCATTATGAATTTGATGAAACGGAATATGCTTTGATCGGTAGAAAAACAGGAATCAGTTATCAACTTGGTGAGGAAGTCGTGGTTAAAGTTAAAAACACGGATTTAGCTAAAAAACACCTCGATTTTACGCTGATTGGAAAACCAGAAATTATACAATTATAAAACTCTTACGTTAGTTAATACTTATTTGAACTTATGATTCTTACCACCACCAACTCAATTGAAGGGTTTAAAATTCTGGAATATAAAGGCATTGTCTCTGGAATTTCAGTGAATGTTCAAGCCATGAAAGTGACTTTTAATATGGAAAAATACTATCAAGCTATTGCTGAAAGTATGGCTGTTGTTAAAGAACAGGCTTTTCAACAATTACAGGATCACGCCAGAAAATTAAATGCCAATGCCATCGTGGGCATCAAGGTTGACATTGAATTGACATCGAGTAATTATGTGGCAGTATCCGTCACTGGAACTGCAGTAATAGTGGCTTAAAATTTAAAGTTTATTTATCATTTGTGTTTTTAATAGGCGATTTTAAATAATTGAACTGAAAAAGCGTTTGATAGAAATAAAACAGCCTATAAAATAAAAATTATGAAGGGATTATTGATGATCATGACACTTTTTTTAAGTGTTAATGCTATAGCTCAAGGAGATATTGAAAAGAATCTTGGCGACTTTGATGAAATTAAAGTGTATGATTTAATAAATGTAGAATTAGTCAAATCCAATGAAAATAGAGCCATTATTTCTGGAGACAATAAAAGCGATGTTGAATTAATCAACAAAAACGGTTCCCTGAGAATTAAAATGCGACTTGGACAAAACTTTGTAGGTAATAAAACGGTGGTCACTTTGTATTTTAAAAATATAGATGTGATTGATGCCAATGAAGGGTCTTATGTGTCTTCTGAAGATATATTCAAACAATACAATATTGAATTGAGAGTTCAGGAAGGAGCTATTATAAAAGTTCCGTTGGATGTTACCGATTCTAAAATTAAAGCCGTTACAGGTGGCGAAATTGATGTTGTTGGTAAAGCGGTAAGACAAGATATTTCCATGAATACGGGTGGTATTTTTCAAGGTAAAAATTTAGAATCTGAATCTACATACATATCCATTAGCGCTGCTGGTGAAGGGCATATTAATGCGTCACGATTAGCAGATGTCAAAATTAGAGCGGGAGGCGACGTTTATATTTATGGACATCCACAAAAGGTCAATGAGAATAAGATGTTAGGAGGTCGTGTTAAGCTGATGGACTAAATTTCCAAAAGTATCTGCTGAACTCATGGTCTTTAATAATAATAGAAGCACAAGCCGTTGATGCAGTTTTGAAGTCGCTAAAGCCTTAAAAAAGATAAAAATTTATGTAGCTTTGTTGAAACACTAATTTTATGTTTGACGAGGTTTTATCGGCTATTCCTTTTGGAATCATATTGGCATTTACCATTGGTCCGGTGTTTTTTGTACTCCTGGAAACCAGTGCTACCAAAGGATTTAAAAGTGCCCTTATTTTTAATTTGGGCGTGATGTTGGCTGATGTTTTGTTTATTGCCATTGCAT
>NZ_JBDSLS010000087.1:0-9925 GCF_039916245.1 Gelidibacter sp. | reverse complement strand
CCTTATTAGGTGGGACACTTCCTGTGGATCCTATTTTAAATGCAATTTCGGGCAGAACCAAATTACTGAAAAATAGAGTGCATCTTGAAAATCAAGATAAGTGCATTGATAAAATGAAGGCTAATCTTTCTAAAATTTTATTTAGTGCTCATCCTTTGGAGAAACATTATAGAAATGAATTTTTCTATTTCTGCGCTGATGACTCACAATTTGATACCCTTTGTATAGTTAATGACGATTTTGAAACTTTAGAATTTCTGAAGGAAAAACTGGTCAGTTTCAAAATGAATCTTCAAACATCTGCTCAACATTGAGAAATATTCCAACTTTTATCTCATTACTATTGTTTTGTGTTATAGAAACCTATGCGCAATCTGTGGAAATTAACGGAAAGATTACGGCTGCAGTTGAGGTGGACGGGATTCATGTGATCAATAAAACGGCCAGTCGATTTACCATATCAAATAGTGATGGCACTTTTTATATTCCGGCGAAACTGAATGATACCATTCTTTTTTCGGGTATCTCCTATCAGCCCAAAGAAGTCGTCGTTACTAAAAGCATTATCGCATCAAAACAATTGTACATCTATTTGGAAGAATTAGTCAATGTTTTGGATGAAGTCGTCGTTGGCAAAATATTGACGGGCGATTTAAGTTCAGATCTTGCCATTTCAGGTGTAAAGGCAGACCTCAATTTTTATGATTTGGGGATTCCTGGCTATACTGGAAAACCACTGACCCAAAATGAAAGACGTTTGAAAGAGGCTACAGGTTTAGATCTTACCATGGGAGGTTCAATGGGTGGCGGCGGTGTTGGCATGTCATTAAATCCTATTATTAATGGGATTTCAGGCCGAACAAATAAATTGAAACACTATGTAAGATTAGAACAGTTGGATCAGTGTCTCAATAAAGTAAAGTCTACCGCCCAAGATTGAAAAATAATCTGATTTTTAGTTTATTAGTAGTGTTTTGTGTCATGGAAACCTATGCGCAATCGGTGGAGATCAATGGAAAGATTAGCGCTGCAGATGAGGTGGATGGGATTCACGTCATTAACAAAACCGCTAGCCGATTTACCATTTCAAATGCTGATGGTACCTTTGTTATTCCGGCGAAACTGAATGATACCATTCTGTTTTCGGGTATTTCTTATCAGCCCAAAGAAGTTGTGGTTACAAAGTTTATAATCGCCTCCAAACAAATGCCCGTGTATTTGGAAGAGTTGGTCAATGCTTTGGATGAAGTTATAGTAGGGAAGGTGCTTACTGGCAATTTGATGTCCGACATCAATAATTCTGAACTGAAACGCGACCTCAATTTTTATGATTTGGGCATCCCTGGATACACTGGAAAACTAATGTCGCAAAGCGAAAGACGTTTGTATGAAGCTACTTCAGGCGGTGGCTTAGTTCCCATTGGTCTTATCGTGAATGCCATAACAGGACGAACAAAACGACTGAAAGAACATGTCAAATTAGAGAAAGCAGACAATTGCCTAGATATAATGAAATCCAAGTTTTCTGAAGACCTTTTCAGTGATTTTGATTTGGAAGATGGTGTTAAAGCTGAGTTTTTCTACTATTGTCAAGATGATCCAAATTTTGAAAATCTTTGTAAAGTCAAGAATGATATGGCAACTTTTGATTTTTTTAAAGCGAAATTAGATGATTTTAAATCCATTATTCATAGTCATAAAAACTAGATTGAAGGCAATCAGTGAGCTTCTAAAAAAACATCCAATATTCTTTCAAAAAACTTTAACTAAAAGCGTCGCTTAATTTAACAGTCCACTTTTTTAATGGATTCAAAACATCTCACTATATTTGCATTGTGATACTACAAGCTACATTTTTATTTATAGGTACTACTGAAGTCATGTTCATACTCTTTGTAGTGGTCATGGTTTTTGGTGCAGATAAAATACCTGAAATCGCGAGAGGTTTAGGTAAAGGAATGCGCACACTTAAGGATGCCACAAACGATCTTAAATCGGAGATTACCAAAAGCGCTGAAAAAAATGGTATCGATACTGCAGAATATACCAAGACATTTACTGATGAGGTTCAGAAGATAAAAGATGATGTTGAAGAAACGATTGGTTCAGTAAAACGAAAGTTGTAATTCTGCCATTTTAAATCTTACCGCTTGCTAAGAGTGCAAATTCAGTATTTGTAGCTTTTGATTAAACTTCCTTATTCTTAATTCTGTTGATCTTTGTCCAAATAATAATGCACAATTGTTGAGAGTCTTGGTTTTCAGTCACCTCTAATAATACGCGATTTGCATCATAGATGAGTTTTTAATCCACAGGAAATGCAAAACCATATCCTTGATGGAAATATTCGGCTTTGGCCATAAAAACGTCAGGAAATTGATCCTGAGATTGTTTGCATTCAGCCAGGCATAGCATGGTCCCCACAATGGCCAGAATAAATAAAATGGCGTCGGTTTGTAATCAATTATTGTATGAAAAGAAGGTGTTGATTGGAAGGTAATTGGTCTGTTAATTAAGTAAGCTTGTTGGGTTATACATGATATGCCGCTCCTATGGAGCTGAAAAACAACCAATGACATAGTTCTGTTAAGATAGTGCCACGCTGTGGTTTTTCTGTTTTGGCACGGACCTATTGTTTTTGAGTATTTGCTAATAATTCTTGATGAAGAATTTAATTCTCTAATGAATAAAGGGAAGGGATTAATCATAAAATTTGAAGGCTCTCATATATGAAATGGCTAATCCTTTTTAAAAATAAGCAATCTGCGTCACCCGCCTGAACGGATGGGCATTTCAGCGTTCTAAATACAAATGGATACAAACTTTAATTATAGGAAGACTAATAATTCAGGATAAGATATTTAAATATTCCAAAGAACAAAAGCGAATGACTAATCATAAAATGCAGATTTTTCTGATACTGAAAATTCAAATCCATTTTAATCATAAGCAATCCGCGTCATCAGCGTTCTAAATACAGATGGATACAAACTTGAATTTGGGTTATGCTTAGCTGTCAAGAGCTTAGTTCTAAAAGCGAACCGGCGGCTGTTGAGCTTGTCGAAGCATCTTGATTCTTTGTTAATACGTAATATAAACCAATGAGAAAATTGAAATAAAAATCCAAAGTGACAAGGCAAGCACAATAGGTTTAAATCCAGTTTGTTTTAAATCTATAATTGAAATGGTTGAACCCACCAAAAACAAGGTGACTACCAACAAACGTTTTGAGATATCAACAATATTGCTCGTAATTACTGTAGGAAGTACATTATAGCTGTTGATAAGGATCGCTAAAATAAATAGTCCAATAAAATAAGGTATTTTAATTTTTTGACCTTTCGATTTAAATAAAAACATAGAAAAGATGGACAACGGAATGATCCATAACGTTCTGGATAGTTTGACCGTTGTCGCAATTCGTAAGGCTTCATCGCCATAACTCAATGCGGCGCCCACCACGGAGCTCGTGTCATGTATGGCAATAGCAGCCCATAAACCAAACTGATCTTGAGTTAAGTTGAAAAAATGACCGATGGCTGGAAAAATTAAAAGCGCGATGGAGTTCAGTAAAAAGACAACGCCTAAAGCCAAACTGATGGTTTTGCCATCGGCTTTGATTACTGGCGAAATGGCCGCAATAGCGCTTCCGCCACAAATTGAAGTTCCAGAGGTGATGAGGTGGCCTAACTTTCGATCCAGTTTTAATAATTTGGTCAAGAAAATCCCTAAGGTTACGGTCAATACAATCGAGTAGAAGGTCAGGCTTAATCCCTCTTTACTCGTTTCGAGGGTTTCTTTGATGAACATCCCAAAACCCAAGCCAACCACGGCAACTTTCAGTAAAATTTGAATGGTTTTTTGAGTTTCTTTTAAGAAGGGATTACTAAAGATAAATGTGAATATAAATCCTAAAAGTAAGGCAATCGGACTGCTAACAAATCCAGATAGTGCTACCAGAATAAGGATGAAGAAAATTGATTTAGATATATTTGATTTCATGTCGTTTGATTTCAAGACACAAAATTAAAGCTTAATTATAACCTATCTGCAAATTAAGATTTGGCTCTAGATAACTAAAAGTTATAATTGGAGCGTACAAATTTTTCAAAAAACTCCATGACTTTGGAATTGTAACCTGTCCTTGAAACAAAATAAAACCAACGTTCCATGCTGATATCTTTAATGTCAATAATTTTCAGTTTGTTGCTTGTCAAATCTTCCGTCAGGGAATGGATGGATAGAAAAGCATAACTGTCCGAATGGTACAAATAATTTTTAATGGCCTCTGTACTGTTGAGGTGCAGAGTAGTATTGAGATTGGTAATATTGTTCTCCTTTAAAATGTCGTGAATAATATCTCTTGTTCCAGAACCTAACTCTCTTTCTAATAATGGAAGATGTTGTATGGTTGATTTGTCAATCGTGTTATTCTTTATCGATGTGTTTCTGACATTTGTAACCAACACAATTTCGTCTTTGATGAATTTTTTAAAATGCAGTTGTTTATTTGTGTTTTTGCCTTCCGTAATTCCAAAGTTTAGATGTTCATTTAAAATGAGACTTTCAATTTCTTCTGAATTTCCACTTGTAATCTCAAAATGCACTTGGGGATATTGCATACTAAATTTTGCCAAAATTTTCGGGATGATATAATTGGCCGCAGTGGTACTCACTCCAAAATGAATATTTTCTGGCAAAGCATCCTTCAGGAGCAGGAATTGTTGCTCCATTTCATCATAAATGCTCAAAATGCGATTAACATAGATTAAAAAGGCTTTACCATCGTCAGTAAGTTCAATAGAGTTTCGTTTTCTGATGAAGAAATTGCTTTTATAAGCTTCTTCTAAATTCTTTATGGTTTTTGAAACTGCAGGCTGAGAAATGAAAAGACGTTCTGAAGCCTTGGTAAAACTTAAATGTTCAGCCACAACTTTAAATATGTGCAATTTGGTTTTCATCTTACTTTTTTCTGCTCAACGTCAATCCGTCACGAATAGGAAGCATAACGGTTTCAATCCGATCATCATCTTTCAGGAGTTTGTTATATTCCATTAAACCCTCCGTTGATTTATCATCTTTTTTTAATGGTTCAATCACTTTTCCGCTCCAAAGCACATTGTCAGATAAAATGATGCCGCCTGGGTTTAGTTTGTCAATGATTAAATGAAAGTACTTGCTGTAGTTTTCCTTATCGGCATCAATAAACACAATATCAAAATTGATTTTCAATTGCGGGATGATGTCTAAAGCATCTCCTAAATGCTGATGGATTTGTTTTCCATATCCTGATTCATCAAAATACTTGCGTTGAAAATCCACCAACTCTTCATTGATATCTATGGTATGAAGCTCGCCATTTTTTTGAAGTCCTTCAGCTAAGCACAATGCGGAATAGCCCGTGTATGTCCCGATTTCCAAAATGCATTTTGGGTTCGCTATCTTCGAAATGATACTTAATAATCGGCCTTGGTAATGCCCGCTGAGCATCCGCGGCTGCAGTATTTTCTGATGCGTTTCTCGTGATAATCGTTGTAATAATTCTGGTTCGTCCTCAGAATTTGCGGTAATGTAATCATCCAAAGCTTCTGGTAGGAAATTCATGATTTTGAGATGTTTATTTGGTTTATTATTTTTTTTAAATCTTCAATTGAAGTTTTGTCAAGTACCATCGTATTAATGATCATTTCTGATTGCTTAGTCATTAATTTATACTTGCCTGCATAGTAAGTGATATCGGTAATCTGATCCAGATTGATGCGTTTTGGAAGGAGATCGTGCTTGGTTAAAATCCCGTTTTTTATAGTGGCATAATGGACGGTTTTTTTATAAATATAAGATCCCAGAAATCCAATACCAATGGCTAAATAACCATAGCCAAAATAACTTTCAGTTCTAAAAAAGAAATAAAAACCGAAAATAAGTAGCCATAAAATGCCAAATAATAAGATCGTAAGAAGCTGCTTTTTAGAATATTTAAACTGTAGTGTTGATGTCATTAATTCCCTAATATTCTATTTATTAATTTTTCTTTTGCCGCTTCATCATCGCCACACAACCATTGGATCACGTTGTCTTCCCAAATGGCATCATGCTCTTCTTCGGTAATGATTTTGCGTTCCATGGCCAAATCTAAGATTTTTCCAGGGTATGAGGATTGTTGTGCACTTTCCATTTCCCCCAAAGGATAAGGATCGTCCAGTCCCATAATGACTTGTTTATAACCTTGATTCTTAATCAAGAGTTGTAAGCTTCCAGTATCATGTACCAAAGTGTCAAAGAAGATGTTTTTGTGACCCACCGCTTTTCTTGGGTGGCTTTTGCCCACAAATAAATCTGGTCGGCCATCAAATCCTTGAATGCGTCGCCCTAAATTAATTTGTGCCAACTGGCCACCATGGGCGAAACACGTGCGCATATTTGGATATTTATCCTGATAGCCATTTAAGGTTAAAAAATGATAGGCATCCGCACATTGCGCCAACATCCAAATCAAATGGAACCGCCATGACGTGTTTTCTAATTTGATGAATTTTTCGCCATCATATGGATGGATTTCCACGGCTAAATTATATTTATTGGCCAATTCAAAAATGGGCTCATTTTCTTCATCAAAAATACAGCGCCAGGTGCCGATTGTATCCATGTAATGGGTGGGCAAACACAATAATTGCATCCCCAATTCTTCCACGCAACGTTCAATTTCCCAACAAGCACCTCTTACAAATCCAGGATGAACCACAAATCCGCAAGTAAATTTACTCGGATGTTCCCTTTGGATTTTTGCATTAAAATCATTTTGAAATCGCAAGGCCTGTTTCATTTCTTCCACACGCAAACCGTTGCCGTACAATTGCGACAGATTTAAAACGACCGCATGATCAATTTTAAAACGCTCCATCCATGCCAATTTATCATCCAAAAAGAAACTTGAATCCGTCACAGGACGGCTCCAATCTTTTTGCAGCATGAATTTCCGATCCTTATCGACCCAAAAAATCTCTTTATCCTTCATAAATTGAGGGATTTCTTCCGGATAGGGTAGAAGATGCGAGTGGCCGTTAATTCTTAATTTTCTTTTCATATCACTCCCTGCGCAGGCAGGGATCTTGTTAATTTGAGTTCAAATCTGATTTAATTTGAAAATGTTATTCTTGTTTTTTAATAGAAGATTTTTTGAGATTAGCTCCAATCTGCCTTAATGTTTGGCTCCGCTGAATCTAAAGGGTTTTTATTTCGGCAAGCTCAATATATCACAAAGGAATTTTTTGCTAATCAATCTTAACCTTCTTAGGAGGCTCCATCAATTCGCCGCAGTTCGGACACTTGCGTTTGTTCTCGTCACTATAATATTTATCAAATATTTTTGGCATATCCGTTTCGATATTCTCAACCGTAAAATCCTCCTCATATAATTGCGTCGTACAGTTTTCACAAAACCAAAGCAGTGCATCGCGCATGCCTTCCGGTCTTTTATATTCAATCACCAATCCCACGGTATTTGCGCCACGTTGTGGCGAATGTGGCACTTTTGGAGGTAATAAATAAATATCCCCTTCTTTGATATGCACATCTTTTGGCGTGCCCTTATCGATTATTTTCAAAACGATATCGCCTTCAATTTGATAGAAGAACTCAGGCGTTTCGTTATAATGATAGTCTTTTCTATTATTCGGACCGCCAACAACCATGACAATAAAGTCGCCATCTTGCCAAACCACTTTATTTCCAACCGGAGGTTTCAATAAATGACGGTTTTCTTCAATCCATTCCTTGAAATTAATGGGAGATACTAGGTTCATAGTTTTGTTTTTTGGGCGTGTCCCTAGCGGGTCGGGCTCTCGGCAGTCGCTCTCTGCGAGGAGCTCCGACAATGCCTCCATCCCTCACGCAGATTTAGCATTTAAAATTAAGTATAAAACGGCAGAACAGAAAGTGTTTAGTCTTCGTTCTTTGGATTAAATTCCATCAATGATAAAGATATTTCATATCCACTAGTCAAAAAATAACAGTTTATAAGCAGACCTCACAGGTTTTCCTCCTTCGCTGAAGCTTCGGTGGATAATTAAAAAGTTGTGAGGACTGATATTGCGGGTATGTAAATATAGCTTTATGCAAGGCGAGGCATTATTTTTAGTATCTATTGGAAATTCTTCAATCCTAGAAATTTATAGAGATACTAGGTTCATAGTTTTGTTTTTTGGGCGTGTCCCTCGCGGGTCGGGCTCTCGGCAGTCGCTCTCTGCGAGGAGCTCCAACAATGCCTCCATCCCTCACGCAGATTCAGCAATTAAAATTAAGTATAATACGGCAGAACAGAAAGTGTTTAGTCTTAGTTCTTTGGATTAAATTCCATGAATTAAAAAGATTTCACTTATCAACTAGTTAAAAAAGTTGCTGTTTATAAGAAGAGCTCACACGTTTTTCAATTTTGCTGAAGATTCGGTGGATAATTAAAAAGTTGTGATGACTGATATTGCGGGTAGGTAAATATAGCTTTATGCAAGGCGAAGCATTAGAGTTAATAACTATTGGAAATTCTTCAATCCTAGAAATTTATAGAGATACCAGGTTCATAGTTTTGTTTTTTGGGCGTGTCCCTCGCGGGTCGGGCTCTCGGCAGTCGCTCTCTGCGAGGAGCTCCAACAATGCCTCCATTCCTCACGCAGATTTAGCAATTATAATTAAGTATAAAACGGCAGAACAGAAAGTCTTTGTTCTTTTATCTTTACTCCTATTTTCACAATGATTTCGTACGTCCGCCATCAACAGGAAGATTCACTCCGTTGATATAACTTGCACAGTCGCTCGCTAAAAATGTAACGGCATAGGCCAATTCCTCAGGTCTTGCAAAACGTTTGGCAGGAACGCCACTTTTCATGGCGTTGGCTGACTCTTCAACACTATTGCCCGTTTTAACCGAATTGTTTTTGATGATTTCTTCCAGACGATCCGTATCAGTAGCGCCAGGAAGTACATTATTGACTGTAATTCCAAATTGTCCAAGCTCATTGGCCAAAGTTTTGCTCCAATTCGCAACAGCGCCTCGTATGGTATTACTTACTCCAAGACCGTCCAAAGGTTGTTTTACCGAAGTAGAAATGATATTGATAATTCGTCCATAACCTTCTTCTTTCATAAATGGAACAACTGTTTGTGCCAAAACATGATTGCACTTTAAATGGTGGGTAAACGCATTTTCAAATTCCTCAATCTTTGCGGTAAAAACTGGTCCTCCTGCAGGGCCTCCCGTATTGTTTACCAAAATATGGAAGCCGTGATTTTTTTTGATGAAATCAGAAACCTTATTTTGTAATTCGTCAGGGTTTGAAAAATCGGCCGCGATATAGCTATGTTTTTTTGAGTTGGACAATTCAGAAATAACCTGCTTTAATTTATCTTCATTTCTAGCCACTAAAGTCACGATTGCACCTTCATTAGCTAATGATATGGCAGTTGCTTTACCTATTCCTGCTGTACTTCCGCAAACTAATGCGAATTTGTTGTTTAGTTTTAAATCCATAACATACTCCCTGCGAAGGCAGGGATCTTTTAGGGTTAATTAATTGGATTAAAGAAAATAGAATATAGAAAATAGACTTGAAAATGGTCTTTGTTCTTGATTCTATGATCTTTGTTCTTTTTCAATACTTTATACAAACATTCTTCGCTTCCGTAAAAAACCGTAACGCTTCAAATCCGCCTTCACGACCTATACCAGAAGCTTTTACGCCACCAAAAGGTGTACGTAAATCACGCATCATCCAAGTGTTTACCCAAACAATTCCAACTTGCAAATGATTGGCCATTCGCATTGTGCGTTTTAAATCGTTCGTCCAAAGGGTTGCTGATAATCCGTATTTGACTTTGTTGGCCATTTCCAAAACTTCAACTTCACTTTCAAAAGGCATAATAGTGACCACAG
>NZ_JBDSLS010000086.1:0-22758 GCF_039916245.1 Gelidibacter sp. | reverse complement strand
ACCTTAATTACCAACACAAAAAAAACCTCGATTGCTAAGACTTGGAAAATATTTTTTGAGTGGAGAAATCAGAAAAAGATTCTCATAAAAGTGAAGTAAATCTGTGGTAAAACCTTTTTATTTCAGGTTTTTGTGCACGGCAGATTATAAATGAGAAGTTTGAATTTCTCTAGAGGAAGGTAAAAAAATCCCGAAGTATCTCTCGTCCGAACTTAAAGCTCATTTGGGATATACTTCGGGGAAATTATAAATGCTATTCTAGGGTATTCTATTGTTTATTAGTATAGGTAAACAACTTTGGTTTAAACACAAACATGGCCCAAGCCCAATTGTTGGTATTTTTGTGGTTACCACCTTTTAGGACTTGCATGGTTTCTGTGGCAAACATGTGCGAGTATCCCAATTGAAAATCGATATTATCGGCGATTTTATAACCAAAGGAAAAATCTATCTCAGTTCCTAAATAGTTGTCTTTTTTATGGCCCAAATTGTCAAATACATTCGCCGCAGATGAAAATAGATGGGGTACCAATTGCAAAGTCACTTTTTCCTTTTGATATTTTAAAGGCACACTGATGTCTAATAAACCCACAGAATTGATATGGTTGGCTACATAAAAATAGTCCATCCACCCGTTGAATTTATGATTGGTTCCAAATAAAGGGTTGAAAGAATTGAGCTTGTCTGAAGTCGTATCCATATCGGTACCAGATAGGATTTCAGCACCAACACCTACGGTAAACTCTGAAGCTACCTGATAATATAAGTTTCCTGCCATATTATATGCGCTTAAACTGCGATCAGCAATCTTTCCGGTTTGGAAATAAATAGACGCATCTGCCTTAAATTGTTTTTTTCCAAAAGAAGCAAAAGCACCTAATGTTTGATTGTAATCCACTTCCTGTTTTCCATTAGCTTCATAGGTAAAACCTGTGTTCAAAGCTAATAAGCTTAAATTCATATTATCCAAACTAGTATGGTACCATGCATATTGGAATGCCTTGTAGTTGTTGACATCATAATCTTTTTGAAACAATGTTTCATCCTGTTCATTCATTGCCAAACCAACATCCAAACGGTTTTTGGCATTAGGTTGGTAAGTGGCGATAAAAGCATCATGACTTCTACCCGCTTGTGCCCAATCCACATTTCCGAAAATTCGAGCGTCGTCATAAATAATTTCCTGACGTCCCATTTTGAATGAAAATTCAGAATCTAATTTGAAAGATGCCCAAGCTTCATGGATCGCTGTTCCGTTGACATCATTAACAGATAAAGTATTGACATCGCCCCAAACTCGGACGTTTTGCAATGAAATATACGCTTTCAGTTTTTCACTGCCATATTTGAAATTCAGTCTTGATCGCTGCGACACAAAAGTAGCCGCGTCAACGCCATCAGGAATTAAGGTTTTAAAACCATGTCGGTACTCAACACGAGGTCTCAATTGCAAATCCATACCAAATTCTTGGGCAAAAATGGTGTGACTCAACATGCCTATGCATGCGAAAAGAATTACTTTTTTCATAAGGTATTTATTAAAAACCCTTCATGTTTTTTTTGGATGAAGGGCTGGCTATCGGCAAGAACTATTAAGATTGGGAGATTACATTATGGCAGCGACTGCCTTTTCAATATTTTGAATCGTAGCATCGGAATTAACTCCTAAGCCTTCTTGTTGAAATACCATTTCGCCTTGATCATTAAACACCGTAATGATGTTGGAATGTGAAAAATCAATTGGAGAAATTTTCTTGTAATTCACAGCGACTACCGCGGCAAACTCCCTGGTATTATCTTCAGATGATCTCAGAAATAACCATGGCGCTTTATCCATAACATTTTCTTCAGCAAATGCTTTCAAACGCTCAGGCGTATCTGTATTCGGATCAATGCTAACCATAACCATTTTCACGCGTTGTTTTGTTTTTTTAGAAAGTCGCTCCTCAATATTTCGCATATCTGCCACCAATCGTGGGCAGGCCGCTTTACAGGAAGTATAAATCATGACCGTGACTAAAACCTCGCCTTTTAAATCTTCAAATTGGAGGTCTTCGCCGTTTTGATCGGTCCAAGTAGAGGTAAGATTAAAAATAGAAAGGTCGGAAATTTCATCAGAAGCTGCTTTTTTTTCAACGGCAACTTCTTTTAAATCCATCTTACAAACCGGACAAGATCCTGGTTCGTCGTAAGTTTTATCGCCTTCACATTTCATCGGACATTGAAAGACTACTGTTTCATCCGATGCTTTATTAGGTTCATTTTTACAAGCAGTAAATCCTATAAAAAGAATACTACACAGTATAAAAAAGGTTTTTTTCATGTGTTTAAATTTATTATTTTTCAACCGTCATACTTCGACTTCGCTCAGTACAAGCTTGCTTTTCGCTATCACTCATTTTCATGGGGATTATATTTTTAGCATGCTCGTTTCATGAGTATTATTGGGTTTCAATATCTTTGGCGCATCTAAATCCGAGATTCTTTATCGCGTAATTGGCCTTGATGCTGCCTCTAAAGGCGTAGCGCATAAATGCAGCATAATTCATTAAATCTGTAGCGCCTAAGGAAGCACTTCCACAGAACAGGTTATTGTCTTTTTCGTTATCTTTTCTTGACTCGCCAGAAAGTAACACCGAATTAAAATCGGAAGTCCATTCCCAAACTAGACCATGCAAATCATAAACACCCCAGAAGTTTTTTGGGTTTTGTCCAATTTGATTTTCGTTTGATCGTGGCGCTTCATACCAAGACAAGATTTGCTCATTGTAGGACTTTTTGATGCGGGCATCCTTAACGGTTTCGTCAGCCATCGCTGCATATTCCCATTCGTCCATGGTTGGTAAACGTTTGCCCTGACAGTCGCAATAGGCCTTGGCCGCAAACCAACTAATATAGGTGGCTGGACTATTCAGCTTTTCACCATCTTTGAGTTCAAAATCGTTTTTCCAATTTCGCAAATACATCCCATCGGCAAATATTTTTTTAGCATTTGATTTTTGCCATTGTGGAAATTTCTGTACAAACTTGATGTACTCTTCATTCGTAACAGGATAAACATCCAAATCAAAATCCTTGACCTCAACAACGGTGGAATCCCTTCCGTACAAAGGAATGTAGCGTGCACCTTTAATACGCGCCATATCTTCAGATTGCCCATAACTAAACATATGGAATAAGATCAAAACAAAGGACAATCTGAAGAATTTGGTACGCATTTTTTAGGTATTAGGTTTGAGGTATTAGTATTGGTTTGAGGTATGAGGCATGAGCTTTTAGGTCACATTAAACTCCAATTTCAAACGGTTTATAAAGCTCCTCAAAATATTAATATCATTTCAAGTATAAGTTCATTTTCAAGTTGAAGTTCAATTTCAACTTATTTTTTATTTTTTACTTTCTTGACCATTTCTGGAGTCACTACCGTTTTATTATTGCCCCAACTGTTGTACACATAGGTCAATACGTTCGCAACTTCTTCTTGTGAAATCATTTGTTTGGTCATGATACTGTTGTATTTCAACCCATTTACGGTAATTTCTCCACTTAATCCGTGAAGTACAGCATCAATAGCGCGGTCAACATCAGCATTTAAATAATCTGATTTTGCCAACGGAGGGAATGCATTTGCAATACCTTGTCCTTCTGCTTGGTGACAGGCGATACAGGTTTGACCATAAATCTGTTTTCCGAATTTCATTTGTTCTTCAAATGATTTTGCAGGAATATCAGACTCTTTAATCTCATTGGTGGTAGGCATTTTTTGGATCCCTGGACCTTCTGGAAGATAAATATTATCCATAAGCTCACCAGAGTAGATTTTCTTATTCGCTTCTCCGGTTACATTCAACATGCCTAAAGCACCTTTGTTGAACGCTCTAAAAATAGAGTGGTCCACTAAAATATATGATCCTGGAACATCCACTTTAAACTCAATCATGGCTGCACCACCGGCAGGAATCAGCGTGGTCTGAACATTCTCATTGACCAGACTTCCGCCCTCAACAAACACCTTATCAAATATTTCTCCAATGATATGGAACGACGACACTAAGCCAGGACCTCCGTTACCCATAAATAGTCTTACGGTCTCTCCTACTTTAGCAGTCAACGCATTGTCGCCAGTTAAGGCTCCAACTTTACCATTAAACACTACATAATCAGCCTTTTCATCGACCGCTTTTTGCATGTCAAAAGGTTGCAAACCACGTTCGCCGTTAGCACCTGCTGTATAAAAATCACCTTGCATCACATAGTACTCTTTATCTACCGGAGGTAATCCACCTTCTGGCTCAATCAAAATAAGACCATACATTCCGTTTGCAATGTGCATCCCTACTGGTGCTGTAGCACAGTGGTAAACATACAATCCAGGAGATAATACTTTAAAAGAGAATACTTTTTCGTGCCCTGGAGCAACAAAAGAAGATTCTGCACCTCCACCTGGACCATTCACCGCATGTAAGTCAATGTTGTGAGGGAGTTTGTTATCGGGATGGTTTTGTAAATGGAATTCAATCTCGTCGCCTACTCGGGCTCTGATAAAACTTCCTGGAACTGATCCGCCAAAAGTCCAATAAACATAACGTACGCCATCGGTAATTTCGCCCTCTGCTTCAAGGATTTCCATTTTGACGATGAGTTTTTTTGCTTTTCGATTTCCAACAGGCGCTGGCACGTGTGGTGGCGCGGTCAATTCCGCAAGCATCTCTCGGCTAACTGGAATATCTTCAGTTGCAGCATATTCCGTTTTTTTTTCTTTAAAACAGCTAAAGAGCAAAAGCACGGAGGCACATAGTACGGTAATTTTTAGTTTTGATTTCATAAGTATAATAGTTGTTTTAGTGTTTGATATATCAAAGATGAAAATTTAAAATAAAGTGAAATATGACAAAAATCATATTTCGGATAATTTCATCTGATTTAAAACATATAACACTTTAACCCCTTAAACCACCGTAACTACATGCTATAAATTAAAAGTCATCAACCGCTTATATTTTACCTTCTATATTTTAAAAGTCATGACTGGCAGATTAGCACGGTTGGCCATATCTTCAGAAATACTACCTTCAAAAAAATGTGCCAATCCTTTTCTACCATGTGTTGGCATGACGATCAAATCGGCTCCAAAAACATTTGAAAAATTAATGATGCCTTTTTGTATCGTATAGTCCGACACATAATGCACCTTATTCAAATTGTTCAGATTCCCTTCGGCCTTCATTAAAAAGTTGGCCACGTCCTGTTCCATCTCGGCAGTACTTTTAAAATTTTCGCCTGGAACGTTGACATACAGTAAATTCACCGTTGAATCGGCACCCAAGGTATTTAACGCACGTTTATAGACATCGACACTTTCCTCAGAAAAATCAGAAGCATACACAACATTTTCGAAAGTAAGATTGCCAGGTTTTTGCTTAACAACCAAAACTGGCAGTTTGGAGTGGCGCACCACTTTTTCAGTATTTGAACCTACAAAAACTTCTGTAAACCCACTAACACCATGAGATCCCATTACAATCAAATCAGCACCATGCTCTTCAGCAACCTCGCTTACCTCACTAAAAACCTTGAAGTTTTTGACAATTGGAGTGACTTTGACACCTTCCAAAAAATCTCTTTTTAAGAATTCCTGAAATTTTTGTTCCGCCAGTCTTAAAAAAAACAACATTTTAGGCTGTTGGCTCTCTCCTGTAGCTGTGAATACGGCATTGGACATTTCTAACATGTGCAATGCGAAAATTTCAGCATTATTCTTTTTTGCCAAAATAGCAGCAGCCTCAAGAGCATATTCTGAATATTCTGAAAAGTCTATAGGTACAATTATCTTCTTCATAATTATTTTGTATTAATCTTATTAAAAGGTACGGTTATTTTTTAATAACACTAAGGTATTGAAAGATTCTATAAGTCGTATTACTTATATGGTCATTGAAAACACTTGTGTTTCTGGTTTTTTACGTTTCAAAAGCACATCAAAAGCCATACAGACATTTCTTAAAAATGGCCTACCCTTCTCGGTTACTTGCAATTGACCTTCACTGCGGACTAACAAACCATCGTGTTCCATTTCTTCCAAATGCTCTAAAATCTTAGGTAATTCTTCAAAATAAAGTTCCTTTTCGATCCAAGAAGTTTCAAAATGGCACATCAAATTAAGAATATGTTTTCTTACAATCAAGTCTTCCGCACTCAAAATGTGTCCTTTTACCACGGGAATTATATTTTCCTCTATTAAGTGATAATAATCCTCAAGATTTTTAACATTTTGCGCAAACCCGTACCAGCTATCGCTGATGGATGAAACTCCCAAGCCAATCATTGCCTTGGTTTTTGAAGCCGTATAGCCCATAAAATTGCGATGAAGCTGGTCATTCATCATCGATTGATAAAGCGAGTCAGACTCTAAAGCAAAGTGATCCATCCCAATTTCGTGGTAGCCCGCTTCTGAAAGTTGTGCTTTGCCTATTTCATATTGCTGTCGTTTTGCTTCTCCTGACGGCAAATTGCTTTCATCAAATCCACGCTGGCCATTACCTTTAATCCACGGCACATGCGCATAACTGTAAAATGCAATGCGGTCGGGTTTCAATAGTTTTGTTTTGGCTATGGTTTCTTTAACATGCTCCTCGGTTTGAAAAGGCAATCCAAAAATAAGGTCATGCCCCACCGAAGTGTAACCAATGGCTTTCGCTTGTTCAGTAACCCGTTTGACATTTTCAAAAGGTTGCAGGCGATGAATGGCTTTTTGAACCGTTTCATTATAATCCTGAACACCAAAACTGACCCGTCTAAAGCCGAGGTCATAAAAAGTTTTTAAATGTTCCTCTGTCGTATTATTTGGATGTCCTTCAAAGCTAAACTCATAGTTTTCAGACAGTGTGGCACGATGTAAAATACTATTGATAAGCAAACTCAAGTGCACTGGCGAAAAGAATGTTGGCGTACCACCACCAAAATGCATTTCCTTTATTTTGGGTTTTGACGGCAGCAAATCGCAATATAAATTCCACTCTTTCACTAAAGCCGTGATATAAGGAATTTCAACACTATGCTGCTTTGTGATGCGCTTGTGGCAGCCGCAAAAAGTACATAAACTCTCGCAAAATGGCAGATGGATGTAAAGACTTATCCCTTCTTCTGCATTGCTTTCAGTAAAAGCTTTTAAAAGTGAATCCTTCCATCCCTGCATATTAAAAGTTTGCTCGTCCCAATAAGGAACAGTCGGGTAACTGGTATATCTTGGACCAGCAACGTTGTATTTATCAATTAAAGACCTATTCATTCTTATTTGATTAAATTTGATTCAAAATTATCGTGAACACGCTATTAAAACTATGATATAAGTCATGTGAACTCTTCAATTAAAAGTAATTTTATCAGCATTTAAAAACGAAAAACGCTTAATGGTCGGACCCTATCCTATAATTCAAGTAGGAGTATTCATATAAAAAACCGTAATTTTATTAATTAAACACTAAAACCACTACCCATGAAAAGATTATCACTAATGCTCATTGCCGTTTTTGCTTTGACTTTGACTAACTCTTGTAAAAACGATAAAAAAGAGATTACAGTAGAAGAAACAAGGGATGAAATGCCAATGGCCACCAAAGCTCCGGAAGTTAAAAAACTTGAAATTGCATTAGAACCCAAAAGCAATAGTAAAGTAAAAGGCAGCGCTGTTTTCACCGAACAAGATGGTGTTGTCACTATGGTTACCGTCCTTATCGGAATGACGCCAGGCGAACATGCTATCCACCTTCACGAAAAAGCAGATTGCTCAGCAGCCGATGGCACCTCAACTGGAGGCCACTGGAATCCAACCAAGCAACCTCACGGCAAATGGGGAAGCGCTGAAGGTTACCACAAAGGCGATATTGGAAACCTTACCGCTGACGCCAATGGTAACGGAACCATTACTTTTAGCACTGACGAATGGTGTATTGGCTGTGACGACGTTAACAAAAACATCATAGGAAAAGCAGTGATCGTCCATCAGGATGTTGATGACTTTAAAACCCAACCTACAGGTAATGCTGGAGGGCGCGTAAGTTGCGGAGGTATTATTCAATAATTCAAGAATACAAAACGATAACGAATTGAGCCACTTTAAAAAAAGTGGCTTTTTTATTTCCAATTATCATCCGCTTTATGATCCTCTAAAAAAACGATATGCAACTAGAAGTAGTGATTATAAAATTTAAGCAAAAAGACGAGAAAGCAGTTGAAGAGTAGTACCGGATGTATGGCAATAGAATGCAAGGCGTCTCTATAATATTGTGAGAGATCATGATATTGCAGAAAAAGTCATTCTGGACATTTTTATAAACATGCCGAACATACTAAACTAACCATACCAGCCAGACATGCATTCTGGCGTTTTTTTTTAAACGGACAGAAAGTCTTTTGCATTGGTGAAATTTATGATAATTAATTTATGCCAGTATTCTCCAAGGATGAGTAAATCCGTGAAAATTCGTGAAATTCGTGTCAAAATATTTAGAAGCTAAAGCAAGATGCACTAAGGTACAAACCAGCCCGACGAACGTTCTGACGGGGTTTTAACTTAATTTGAGACCAATAAAAATTCAGCAACCTGATTGGAGTGCTGAATTTTTATTTTAGTATCTGAACAAAGGATTTCTAAATAATTTTAAACTTCGCGGCGGAAAGAAATCTCCTCCTCCATAAAGTCAATTCCCTAAAGATTCCTACTGTTTTACAAACTTTTCTGAATGAGTGTAGTTGGACGGGTAAGCTCCTACTTGCAAGGATAAAGGTCTCAGGACAAATTCGAAGTCCAAAGATTCCACCTTGCCATCTTTACCCAAATGAAATTGCATAAACTCTTCACGTTGTGCAGGATTTTTCCAAACCGCTCTAAAAGTGTCATAATGCCAATGCTCAAGCTTAGCTTCCAAGTCTTTAGAATCCCAAAAGCGCAACACCAAATCCTTTCCATCACGTTTAACTTCTACTTTTCCGTAACCTGGAGACTTATATATCCCTAGATAATCATCTCTATCCAAACTAGATTTTGAACTCTTTGCTCTGGCTTTATGGATTTTCTCGCGTGCTAACAAGGCGCGTTCATAAGAGATCAAATAGCTTTGTAAATAGCGGTCATTCCAGTCCACCTTGCTTTCTCCCAAATAGGCATCCATGACCTGAAAGGCAACGGCATTTCCCAAGGAATTGAAATTATTACCCACCACGATAATTCCCAAATCCAACTCTGGCATCAAATACATCGCCGTATTAAAACCGTCGGTCGCACCACCATGAGTCAGCACACGCTTTCCTTTATAATCGCTGATATTCCATCCAAAACCATAACTTCCTTGCCCTGACAACGCATTTGCTGGTCGCTGTACCATTTGAGGTTTGTGGATTTCGTTCATCTCCTGCGCACTGACAATGGCTTTTCCATTATAGGTCCCTGAATCGCCCAATTGCATCAGCATCCATTTATTCAAATCATTTATTGTAGAATTCACACCGCCTGCTGGACCAGCATTATCCCAGTTTCGTCTTTTAATCGGCACTACTTTGCCATCGATCTCCTGATGTGGATACGCCAGATTATCAGTGCTTTTTAATTGCGTGATACTGGTTGTGCTTGAATGCATTTCAAGGGGCTCAAAAAGTCGTTCTTTCAAAAAGGCATCCCAAGTGCGGCCATCCACATGTTCAATGATCTGTCCTGCCAATGAATACATGACGTTGTTGTACACAAATTCCGTACGGAAAGGTTTTTCCAATTCCATATAGCGCATCTGATAGAGCACGCTATCCCTTGAACTATTGGTCATAAACTGCAGTCGGTTGCCTAATATCCGTCCCAAGCCCACTTGGTGCGTCAGTGCATCACGAATGGTAATTTCCTGAGTGACCCACGGATCCTTTAACTGAAACCAAGGGATGTGTTTGGTGATTTTATCATCCCATTTTATTTTTCCTTCGTCCACTAAAATACCAAGAGCAGCGGCCGTAATATTTTTACTGACCGAGGCAATACTAAAAATGGTATTGGCATCCACCTTCTCCCCACTTCCCAATCGTTTTTCTCCAAAGCCTTTGGCATACACCACTTCGCCATTTTTTACAATGCCCACGGCCATCCCAGGTATTCTCCAATCTTTTCTCCCCGATTCTATCCAAGCATCAAAGTTCTCTGGGAGAGATTCTTGAGCAAAAAGATTGAAAGAAAAGAAACTTAGAAATACAAAGAGCGCAAAGGTATAGCAGCTGAAATAATTTTTGGTCATGGCAATAGGTTTTGCGCTAATATAGTTACAAGTTTGGACAATTGTAATTGGATGATGAGCTTCCTGATTTTCAATATACTTTCTAGCTGTACTCTAAAAAAACATATCAAGAGGAATATGATGAGTTTATGGAGACTTATAAGTTTGAGAGATTTGAGGACTGAGGAGGTTGGACTAAAGCCCACGTCACGTCTTTCGTCTTACCCCCAGCTGAAGCTGGGGTTATTCCAACGCTATTAATATCCATAATACCGAATAATCCCAAGGCTTTAGCTCATAGTTATAAAACGGAAACCAATTCTAGTTCCCCAACTTATAAAATCGCGTAGGACGATATTTATTCTCAATCTGCAGCTCCTTTTTAAGCGTTCCCTTTCTATCCAGAGAATACAGACCGCTAAAGTTACCCGGAATCGCGTTAGGCACAACTATAAAAAGTTTATCGTCTATGATATTAAAAATATTCATACGCGCCGACGGATTGGAGGTGGGAATATCCAATCTGGTAAAATTTTGTGGATTGTCGGTGTCATATTCGTAATACGACAGTTCTAAACCATTTCTGGTGGATACATCTTCACTGGAAGTGAATAAATAAGGATCTTTAGATATATGAAGGTATAATTTATTATTATAGGATGTAATGGACTGGGCAATTCTACCCTCGCCAAAATGTGATTCAATATCGATCTCCCAATCTCTATCAAAGTCGGTCTCACCAGCCTTGATTCGAAAAACCTTGGAAGGATCATGTTTGCTAAATTGATTCCAACCCCAGGAGCAGAAATAAAGATTTCCATCTTCGTCTTTGGTTGTGGGATTATTTTCAGAGACATAAAACCCCACCGTTTTAACACCTGCATAGGAGATGATTTTCTCAAAACTAAAACTCGGAATATCAATGACGGCCAAATAAAAATTGTTATCAGTTTCTGGAATGATATTAAAACTGGCCTCTTTCAAGAAAACAACACTCACATAAAGTTTATCGTCTTGATAATCCATGACCAGAGATCCTGTCCGTATTAAATTATTACCATACTCATCCTCAAATTCTGCATCCGGCCGAAATGCTTTGATATTATCGCGCAGATTTAAGGATTCGCCTAATTGCATAGTTAGCGGATTGAACGATTGGATGGTCTGACCGCCAGTATCTTCATTAAAATAAAAACCGAGATTTTCATTGTACAGCACTAATTTGCGCGAAGGAAATAGATTGTCCTTTCCAATAAATATTTCGCTTTCGATGAAAATTTGATCAGAACTGTTCAAACTTAATCGAAACAAACCAGGTGTAGAAGAGAACCCTCGTTTATCCTTGGCCATACTAAAGATATAATTCTTAAAGAATTGGTGCCCCGACGACGTTGAGGGATCGGAATTGATAAATTTTTGATTCTCCTGAATCAAATCATACGTTTTATTAGGATCTACATCATCTAAAGTGAAACTAAAAAACCGTGTAATATTAGCAGTGGATGCATCTTCTGTAGCTAACACATAATTAAAACTAGAATAATCACTTTTTGGAATTTTATTCGCGTCGTCAAGATTGTTCACTTCACATGAGATGAATCCCAACAATAGGAAACAAAAAAAGGCTTTATAAAATATTTTAAACTTCATCATA
Source organism: Gelidibacter sp. (assembly GCF_039916245.1). Lineage (GTDB taxonomy): Bacteria > Bacteroidota > Bacteroidia > Flavobacteriales > Flavobacteriaceae > Gelidibacter. The sequence continues at coordinate 10,851 of NZ_JBDSLS010000086.1, read as the reverse complement.
TTAGAAACTGTAAGTTATTTTCGCTCTAAAATGTCGCCCCGGGCTTTGCATTTTAAATTCGTTATAAACATCTTCATTAAAGACATTTTTTAATTCTGCGCTAAAAGAAATACTCTGTTTTGAGAAATCTCGCACATAAATAAATCCGAAATTATGCGTTTGTTGATTCGGAATGATGCGGCTGGTATTAATTTTTGAATTACCGAACAATCCTAGAAAACCGTTAGGCTCAAATTGTTTTTCAATATAATCAAGATAATATTGATGCACATAGGAATAATCCCAGAAAAAAGAGAGATCGGTAGACAAATTCAACACTTCTTTAACATTATAGGATGCGCTAAAATTTCCGTAGTAAAAAGGCATATTAGCAATTCGCGCGTTTTTAAAATGCTCCTTGTTTTCATAACTATCATTAGACGATTGTAAGCGAAAGTCATTCCAAGTTAAATTTCCTGATAAACGCAAATTATCTAAGGGCTCATAATGGGCCTGAAGTTCCACGCCAAATCCTTTGACATTATCCAAATTGAGAAAAGTAGCTTGATATTGGTTGATGTCTTTAAGGCGAATCAAATTTTTGGTATCGCGATAATACGTGTTTATTTCAAAACCATAAGTTTCGGCGGCAAAGGTATATCCCAAATTCATGTTCCTACTTTCCTCAGGAGTCAGTTCGTAATTAGCGATAATAAAGTTATTATCTCCAAACAATTCTTGTTGTTCGGGCAATCGGAAGGTGTTTTCGTAAGATAATCGGACGTAGCTTTTAGCGTTGACATTGTATTTTAAAGCTTGTGAAAAGCTCAAGCCGGTATTGACCACATCTTTATTTATGATATTTTCTTCCAATGGATTTTCGGACGCATTATACTGCCCGGCAAAATTTCCTAAGAGGAATTTAAATTGGGTATTCGATTCCAATTTACGATCGAAAAATTGTGAATTTAAAGCAAAATTGGTAATCAACTTATTGTAGTTGGTGCCATTCAGATTAAGGTCACCAACGTTTGACTTTCGGTTGTAATGGCTAAAAACCGTATTATTTTCTATTTGAAAATATTCATTGATTAAGTAGTTAAGGTTGGTACGTGAGGTAAATTGTTTAAAGTTGTTTTCTAGATAGCCCTTATCCAAAAGCATATTTCCCATTTCTGATCCAGAATTAGTAGGATGAGCAACGCCTTTCCAATCATAATACACATTTTTTGCCAAATCAAAGATCTCAAAATAGATCTGACTAAACACCAAAAACTGATTGACACTTAATCTGTTTTCAAAGAAATGATTCTTGTATTTAACAGAAGGAATAAAGTTCCCACGCTCTCGACGGTATACTTCTCCGAAAGGGCGTGCTCGCGAAAAGGGATCGTTTTGAATTTCCTTTTTCAAACCATAAGAATTGACTTTAAACTCAATGGATTCTGCCCACGATAACTTATAGGCTTGTAATGAGAACTCTAAAGAATGCTGGTTAAAAGCATTGTGAAACAAGCGCTCTCTTATATAAGCCACCTTACCACTATTGGGATCTTTGTAAGGTAGATCATCCACCTTATAATTGTTTTTTGAATAATTGTAAAAACTATTCACTCCAAAATACAAGTGCTCATTTAATTTAATACTGGCGTTGGCAGTGGCAATATGGGTGTCAAAAGATCCGGTTTCATAGGATACCGTACCAGAAGTTTTATTAATGTTTTTAGGCACAATGTTGATCGCACTGCCTAAGGCATCTACCCCTATTTTTGTAGGCAATACCCCTTTATAAATTTCCACGCGACTGATGGCATTAGTCGGCACTTTGGTTAATCCATAGTTGGATCCTAGATAATCTATCGGAATATCATCGTAAAGGAACTTTACGGCATTGCCTTGAAAGCCACCCACAATAACATTGCTTGTAGATCCCAAGCCGCCTATATTTCTGATTTTAACCCCCGGACTTTTATCCACCAAATCTTCTACAGAATTGGCACGTCGGGTATTAGTTTCTACAGAAATAATATCCGATTTGATGGCGCTGTTTTTCAATTTCTCACTTAAACTTAAAGTTTTAAGCCTGACTTCATCCAAATCGTAAGTCATCATTTCAATGTGAAGGATCACATTCTGTACTTCGCCAGACTTAATTTGTATGGTTTCAATGCCGAATTGAAAACCGTCGTAAATGGGATAGATATTATAATTTCCAGGAGGAAGGTTTTTAAAAATAAATCTGCCTTCCTTGTTGGTCAGCGTTTTACCATTGGTTTCAACCAACCGTATTTCAACATTTTCCACTTGATCATCAAGGGCATTTATAAGTTTCCCTTGGATTACTCCGGTACTTTGTGAAAGGACTAAGAGAGGAAAAAGTATTAAAAGTAAACATGTAAAATTCCTAAACATAAATGGTGGAAAGATTTTTATAACGCTGCTTATTTTATCTGAATTGGGCACATTCCATAGTATCTTAAATTAAAAGATACCTTTGAAAATGCGCCCGGTCAGATTAGTAAAGCCCTTTGTGGGGCTTTCTACACTTTAATAGGACTGCTTATTTATTATCAAAAAACCCGCAATAATAAGATGAACCATCAGGATTCGTTAACACGGGAGATTTACTTCTATCAATCTTCTGTTTTACCAAAGTGAATTTGGCTTTAGATCCATTACCCAATTCTCCATTGAAAGTAATTACTGATTTGCCTTCCACTTCCTTTACTACAATATTTTCAGGTGATAACCCAAAGTGATATCCAGGTCTTTTTTTATTTGTTTGAATGATTGCAAAATCTTCCATATTACCTTCCCACGTCCAAAATTCAGCGGCGTAAGGATCGAACAATTGATATTCACCATCCGTTAATATGAAATAAAACTTGGAATCTGCACGAAATTCATAACCCGTAATGAGTTCTACGATACAACCATCGCTTGCAGGAATCCCCCCTTCAGTCATGGTTATAAAATCAACATTGGTCAATTGCCAATCGCCGACTAAGTTCACTTCTTCTTTAGTAGCATTATCATCATCACTAGAACAGGAATAAAATACCATTCCAAAAACGACAGCACTCAATAAAACTAATTTTTTCATGAAATTTGATTTTTTTTAATGTGGTGCAAATTTAAGGCTTATTTAGACTAGGACTAAATGGAATGGGCGGTTTTTATAATGCTCGCGGAATAAAAGTATCGAAATAAGGTTTTAAAATATTTCCTAAATCACAACACGAAATTTAACACCATAACTGGAACTTTCAAAAACAACAAAAGACCATCATCTTAACAAAATAATTACTATTTTTAAGCGTCATCAAAGTTTGCCGTTGTTTAGTTAAATCCGAGTTGTCTCAGAGAACTTATACTAAAACCGGCCTTTCTTTAAACCGAAATGCAAAAAAAACAATTGTATTTAAATTATAATATCTAATAATATGAGCGACGAAAAGAAAAAACTAACCTCGGTATCCGGCAGGCCGATTGCAGAAAATCAAAATGTAAAAACTGCAGGCAGAAGAGGTCCGATGCTTCTGGAGGATTTTTGGTTCTTAGAAAAGCTGGCGCATTTTGACAGAGAGGTTATTCCTGAAAGAAGGATGCACGCCAAAGGTTCTGGTGCCTTCGGAACATTTACCGTAACTCACGACATCACGAAATATACGAAAGCCAAGATATTTTCAGAAATAGGCAAAAAGACAGATATGTTTGCGCGCTTTTCAACCGTTGCTGGAGAACGAGGTGCCGCTGATGCCGAACGAGATATCAGAGGTTTTGCATTGAAATTTTACACAGAAGAAGGCAATTGGGACTTAGCAGGAAATAATACGCCTGTGTTCTTTATGAGAGATCCATATAAATTTCCTGACCTTAATAAAGCAGTCAAACGCGACCCGAAAACAAACTTAAGAAGTGCTAATCATAATTGGGATTTTTGGACACTTTTACCAGAAGCATTGCATCAAGTCACTATTTTAATGAGTGACAGAGGTATTCCAAAATCATACCGACATATGCACGGTTTTGGCAGTCACACCTTTAGTTTTTTAAATGCTGCTAACGAACGTAGCTGGGTAAAATTCCATTTTGTAACCGCACAGGGCATTCAAAATTTAACCGATGAAGAAGCCATGCATATCGTCGGAAAAGATAGAGAAAGTAACCAACGTGATTTGTTTGACGCAATTGAAAAAGGAAATTTTCCGAAATGGCATTTGAAAGTGCAAATTATGCCCGAAGCAGATAAAGACTACCGTTTCAATCCGTTTGACCTGACTAAAGTTTGGCCACACGCTGATTATCCACTGATTGATGTTGGTGTCATGGAACTCAACAGAAATCCTGAAAATTACTTTGCAGATGTGGAGCAAGCAGCGTTTAATCCTGCAAACGTGGTTCCAGGAATTGGATTTTCTCCAGATAGAATGTTGCAAGGCCGTTTATTCTCTTATGGTGATGCGCAACGTTACCGATTAGGTGTGAATCACTACCAAATTCCTGTCAATAAACCACAATGTCCGTTTCACAATCCGCATCGTGATGGCGCCATGCGCGTAGACGGCAATGAAGGATCAACGCTTCATTACGAACCAAACAGCTATGGCCAATGGGCAGAGAGTAAACAATTTGCTGAACCTGCCCTACATTTAGAAGGCGATGCTTTTCATTACGACCATAGAGAGGATGATGATTATTACACCCAACCTGGCAATTTATTCCGATTAATGACGCCTGCACAACAGCAAGTATTGTTTGAAAATACAGCGCGACAAGTTGGTGGTGCCGAGAAATTCATTCAGGAACGGCATACCGGTAATTGCTATAAAGCCGATCCAGCATACGGAATAGGCGTTGCAAAGGCGTTAGGAATTAATCCTACCGATATCGATTTTAACATCAACAATGTCGAATATTAGTAACTAAAGTGCATTAAAAAATATGGTCATGAGATTTTTGATTCTTTTAGTACATACTTAATGAATATTCACGAATACGGTAACATCATCGTTGGCGGTGGATTGGCAGGCATATCAGCAGCCATCGAACTTCTGGATAATCATAAAAAAGTTCTTATAATTGAAAGGGATATCAAAGAGAACTTCGGAGGATTGGCAAAAAAATCCTTCGGAGGCATTCTGTTTTCTGGTACACCTCTCCAAAAAAGAGCGGGAATTAAAGATTCTCCCACCTTACTTTTTGAGGATTGGATGCGTTATGGCGTATTCACTGAAACAGATAGTTTCGGCGCACAATGGGCCAAATTTTATTCAGAACATTCAGTTTCTATTATTTATGACTGGCTCATTGCTAAAAAAGTCGATTTTCTTCCTGTGGTCAACTGGCCAGAACGCGGGATGGATGTCAAAGGAAATTCAGTCCCCAGGTGGCATATCACCTGGGGAACTGGATATGACTTGTCCAATAAAGTTGTAAAACACTTGTTGAATCATCCCAATAAAGGAAATCTGGAAATTAAATTTCAACACAAAGTGACCTCTATTCTTATAGAAAACAAAAAGACCATTGGAATTGAAGTTCTCGATGAAACGACACAAGAGAACTTAATCCTAAAATCTAAAAATGTAATCATTGCCTCAGGCGGAATTACAGGTGGCGATTTAAAATTGGTCAAAAATAATTGGCTTCCCGAATATGGGACACCGCCAGACAACCTATTAAATGGTTCTCATAAATACGCAGATGGCACCATTCATCTAAATTTAGAACAACAAGGCATACCTTCCACAAACTTAAACAGACAGTGGCACTACGCCGCTGGGATTCCCACACCACATCCTGAACAAGGAAAATTCAGAGATGGCTTGAGCTTGGTGCCTCCCCGATCGGCTATTTGGGTTGACGCCATAGGAAAACGATTTGATCCGCCCCTTGTGCCATATACGGATACGTCGTATTTTGTAGAACATATTCTAAAAACAAAGGAGCAGTATTCATGGAGTATTATGAACCGAAAAATTGCCCTTAAAGAATTGGCAGTTTCAGGTTCGGAATATATGACGGCTTTCAGAAACAGGAACAAATTACAGATGATCAAAGAGGTTTTATTTGGAAACAAAGCCTTAATAAACCGATTGATTGAAGAATCAGATCACTTTGTAGTTGCCGATACGCTTGAGGAGTTAGTTAAAAAAATGAACCAACAACCGGTCACGAATGCGGTAGATATAGAAATTCTGAAAAAGGATCTGCAAAGTTATGATGACGAGATTGATCGTGGAAAATCCTATTTTAATGACGAACAATTGCGACGCTTAGTCAATTTCAGACTGTACCGCGGCGATAAAATCCGAACTTCTAAATTTCAAAAAATTCTCGATCCAAAAGCAGGACCATTAATTGCAGTGAAGCAATATATTTTGAGTCGAAAAAGCTTGGGCGGCATCCCTACCAATTTAAATTCACAAGTCATTGATAAGGATGGCGAAATCATCTCAGGATTATATGCTGTGGGAGAAGCTGCCGGATTTGGCGGCGGTGGCATTCATGGCGCACGTTCGTTAGAAGGCACTTTTTTAGGATCATGTATTTTAACAGGTCGCGTTGCAGGAGCAAACATCTCGGGAATAAAACTTTAAAATTAAAATTGAATATGAAATGAGCGTGTTGAAAATTTTAATACCCATGAAACAGCTCCTTAACAAACAGATTTTTAGCATTAAATAAAATAAACACATGAATCGAGCATGCTAAAAGTTTTCCCCCTTTGGGAATTATTAATTGCGAATAGCATGTTACCATTGAAAAACAATAAAAATTATAACATGAAAAAAACAGGTGCATGGTTAGTCGTTAAAGCATTAGAGCAACTCCCTATTTCGCATACATTTGGTGTTCCTGGAGTTCATAACACAGAGATTTATGACGAATTAAACAAGTCTGAAAAAATCAAACCAATTTTGGTTACCCATGAAGGCGGTGGCGCGTTTATGGCCGATGCCATCAGTCGTACATCAGATAGCATTGGAACTTTAGTCATTGTTCCTGCAGCTGGAGTGACGCATGCCTTAAGTGGCATTGGCGAAGCTTTTTTAGATGGCATTCCTATGCTGATCATCTCGGGCGGGATTCGTACCGATGTTAAAAAAAGTTATCAACTTCATGAATGGGACATGCACTCGGTTTTGAGCGGCATTACTAAAAAGACCTATAAACTAACGAAGCATGAAGACATTATGTCTAGCGTTTTTGAGGCTTATAATATTGCAACTTCCGGATGTCCTGGCCCTGTTTTTATAGAAATACCAACCAATGTTCAATTGTTTAAAGGCGAAGTTTCAGAAATATTAACTTATAAAAAACAAGACAACACACCAACCGTACTCGCGTCTCAAATAGACGAAGCCATTCGAATTATTTCAGGATCTAAAAAAGTGGGACTGTTTTTAGGTTGGGGTGCTAAAGAAGCCACTGCTACAAGCATCCAAATTGCCGAACGACTAAACGCTCCAGTATCCACAACACTACAAGGCTATAGCGTATTTCCAGGCGATCACGAATTATTTACAGGCATGGGTTTTGGTCCTGCATCGGTACCCGCTTCAGAAAACGCCTTTAAAGATATTGATTGCTTAATTGCCGTAGGCACACGGTTTGCCGAAATCCCAACAGGAAGCTATGGCGCCACAGTTCCAGAGAACTTGATTCATATTGATATCGACAAAAATGTTTTCGATAAAAACTACAAGAGCAAACTCGCCATTGAAGGCGATGCAAAACAGGTTTTAGAAAGCTTATTGACAGAACTAAAAAATAAGAATATCACAAAAAACAATTCTAATTTAATTAGTTCCATTGCAAAAGATAAACAAGCGTATTACAAGGAATGGTCTGATTATAAATTTGATAGGGTAAATCCGTATCTCTTTTTCAAGAGTTTAAGAAGCCATTTGGATGACGACGCGATTACAGTTGTGGACGACGGTAATCACACCTTCCTGACCGTTGAGTTATTTCAGAATTTAAAAAGTAAACATTTAATCAGCCCGACCGATTTCAATTGCATGGGTTACTGTGTTCCTGCAGCCATCGGCGCTAAATTTGCCAATCCAAACAAACAGGTTATTGGAATCGTTGGTGACGGTGCATTTCTGATGACTGGATTGGAGTTGTTAACTGCAAAACGGAATAATTTAGGAATCGTGATTTTCGTATTTCATGATGGTGAGTTGTCTCAAATCTCACAAGGCCAAGAAATCCCTTATAACCGAAAAACCTCCACCGTTTTGGGCGATTTCAACATCGATGGCATTGCGCACGCCGTTGGTGCGGAATATTTGCTCATTGAAAACGATGCTCAGACCGATCAAATTATTAGTACGGCACTTAAATCTGCTCAATCAAATAAAACGGTGTTGGTGGATATTCATATCGATTATAAAAAGCGCACCCGATTTACGAAAGGTGTCGTGAAAACTATTTTAGGGAATTTTCCCTTAAAGGATAAAGTTCGGTTTATTGGCAGGGCAATGACACGAAAGATTTTGGGGTAGGTGTAAAATGAACCAAGATACTTCGACAAAATCAGCAACCGCCGCTGCGCTGTTAGAATTAAGAACATAGACTTGCATCGTTAAGGGTTCCAATGATAACATTTGAATTTCACAATCAAACATAATTATATGAGACGACCAATTCTTAAGAAATTGATTATTTTAGTTCCTAGTTAAAAATAAATACTAAATTTTCATAATTTGCTGTAAACGTTACAGCATTTATAATCATAAAAAACAATAAAAATGGCAGATCAATTTGACTTAATACCCGGCAATTCATTAATCACAAAAACTCCAGAAGAAGGACGACAATTAGCTGTAAAAATGGCACGACTTATCATAAAAGTTACGCAACCAGACGCAGCGGTTAGAGAGAAACTACGCCCTGTATATGCAGACGATGCGGCCATGCTAATCGCCATTGGTCAAACTGTGGCCACCGAATTTGCAACCATTGCTGCGGCAAATAATTACTGGAGAATCGGGAAAAAACTGTGACCTTAAAAAAGCACACACTCATAAAAAAAAGAGTTGGGTGGCAGTTTTCATAGTTCTTAAATTAATAAGGCAAGGCTTAAATATCAATGATTCAATAGTGGATTCATCCTTACATACTTTTTTAGCGTAGAGGGTTTTATGAGATTCTACAATTCGACTGTTTCCACAAAAAAGTAAAATGCCAGTTTACTTGATAAAGTAAATCGAAAAAAGGAAAAACAATACTTTAGCAATAAGAGAAGATTACCATGAAAACATAAACACTTATTGAATTCGCCTAAAATTAAAACAATCCAAACTTGACAATTAATCAACACAAAAAAAATCAACTTTCAGACCACCAAAATCAGTTTATTCAACATAAAAAAGAAGGTAACACAAATTCCTTTTATCAATAAAAATAAAAACAAGTATCTTTACACCGATTGATTTAAGATAAGGAACGCATGATTCTAACCAGTGAAAACATCCTATTAGTTGGCTCTATATTACTTTTTATAAGCATTATTGTAGGGAAAACTTCTTACAAATTTGGAGTCCCAACATTAATACTGTTTTTAGCCATAGGCATGCTGGCTGGTTCCGATGGTATTGGCGGCATCAGTTTTGACAACCCAAAAACCGCACAGCTCATTGGTGTTGTTGCCCTTAACTTCATTCTATTTTCTGGTGGTCTCGACACCAATTTTAAATCCATAAAACCCATTCTTAGAGAAGGACTTGTACTATCCACCATCGGTGTTTTGCTCACGGCAGTTTCACTAGGAACATTTGTGTATTACGTTACCGACCTAACCATCTATGAAAGCATGCTATTGGGTTCTATCGTTTCATCAACAGACGCAGCCGCCGTTTTCTCTATTTTACGTTCGAAAAGTCTCGCGCTAAAAAAGAACCTCAGACCTACACTGGAGTTGGAAAGCGGGAGTAACGACCCCATGGCCTATGTACTGACTATTGCGTTTTTAACCTTAGTCATTAACCAAGACATGAGTTTAGCATCCATTGTTCCCATGTTTTTTCAGCAAATGATTTTGGGTGCCGGTGCAGGTTTTGGCTTTGGAATCGCAAGTAAATTCATCATCAACAGAATCAGGCTCGACTTTGAAGGCCTCTACCCTGTTTTGGTTATCGCTTTAATGTTCATCACATTTTCAGCAACAGATTTTGTAGGTGGTAACGGCTTCCTCGCCATATACATTTGTGCGCTGTACTTAGGAAATCAAGATCTCATCCATAAGAAAACCATATTAAAAATGTACGATGGTTTGGCTTGGCTGATGCAAATTGTCTTGTTCCTTACTTTAGGACTCTTGGTTTTCCCTTCTGAAATCGTGCCTTATATTGGCATTGGACTGCTTATTTCCTTATTCTTGATCATCGTTGCGCGACCATTGGCCGTATTTATCAGTTTGATGTTTTTCAAAATGAAATTAAGAAGACGCTTTTATATCTCATGGGTCGGCTTGCGTGGCGCCGTACCGATTGTATTTGCAACATATCCACTGTTGGCAGGCATTGAAAAAGCAGATATGATGTTCAATATCGTATTCTTTATATCCGTAACGTCTATTCTAATTCAATGGACAACATTATCCATTGTGGCAAAATGGCTCAAAGTAGGTCTCCCTGAAAAAGCGAAAAAGATTTCAGAAATAGACCAACTCATTTTAGATCTCCCCAAATCTTCAATGCAAGAATTTGAGATTTTACCCGACTATTTCGCAGTTAACAAACGTATTGTAGATGTAAATTTTCCTGCATCGGCATTTATTGTCATGATAAAGCGCGATAAACAATACATCCGTCCGGGTGGTTCTACTGTAATTAAGGCACATGACGTATTAATGGTGCT
>NZ_JBDSLS010000085.1:0-3385 GCF_039916245.1 Gelidibacter sp. | reverse complement strand
ATTACTACGGGGGCAGGACAATTTTGTACCAAACCTGGATTGTTATTAACTATTGAAGATGATAAAACACAACAGTTCATCAACGATTTAGCTAAAAAAACAATAGCTATTGCTCCGCAGTATATGTTGCATCCAGACATAAAGAAAGCATTTGTTGAAAATGTAAATATTGTGTCTTCTCAAGCGGGAACTGTGGTCGTTGCGAAAGTTGAGCAAACTATCGACGCGAACGAAGCGCCTTCACAAATAACAAGTGTTTCAGGGAAAGTGTTTTTGGCAAACCCGAAATTACATCTTGAAGCATTTGGACCATTTGCATTAGTGGTTAGGGCCAAAGATCAAGAGGAGTTAATCGAAATTATTAATGGATTGGACGGGCAATTAACGGGAACTATAATTGCCGAAAAAGAAGATTATGTTCATCTTTACGATGTTATTGATGCGCTTGAAAATAGAGTGGGTCGAATCATTTTTAATGGCGTCCCAACAGGCGTTGAGGTGTGTCCATCAATGCAGCACGGCGGTCCATATCCAGCATCAACCGATTCAAGATTTACATCGGTAGGAACCAACGCCATAAAACGATGGGTCCGACCAGTGAGTTATCAGTCTTTCCCTAATGAGTTATTGCCAATCGCTTTAAAGCGATAGAGGTCTAACGAGGATCTGATCTGAAAGACTAAAAGTCCTGAATTGTAGCGACCAATAATACTAAGAATCAAAACTATAAAATTTACCCTAATGAAGTTAATAAAGCAATGAATAGAAACACATTTGTTTGTATTGACGCACATACTTGCGGAAATCCAGTAAGAGTAATTAAAGAGGGCGGGCCTCATTTAGTTGGAAAAACGATGAGTGAAAAACGCCAACATTTCTTAAAGGAATATGATTGGATTCGAAAAGGCCTGATGTTTGAGCCTCGTGGGCACGATATGATGAGTGGGAGCATTCTTTATCCACCCCATAACCCCGAAAATGATTTTGCCATTTTATTTATTGAGACCTCAGGTTGTTTGCCCATGTGCGGACATGGTACAATTGGCACAATAACCATAGTGATTGAAGAAGGGTTAATAACGCCAAAGGTTCCAGGACGGATACGCATGGAGGCGCCTTCAGGATTAGTGGAAATTGAATATAAGAAAACAGGAAACAAAGTGGATTGGGTACGTTTAACCAACGTTAAAAGTTATTTAGCCGCCGAGGGTTTAACCATTGACTGTCCTGAATTGGGGCAACTTACTTTCGATGTGTCTTATGGCGGAAATTATTATGCCATTATAGATCCACAGCAGAATTTTTCAGGAGTACAAAATTTTACCGCGGGTAAATTGATTCAATATTCTCAAGTTTTGAGAGATAAGATCAATCAAAAATATCCGAATATGTTTGTACATCCAGAAAATGAATCTATCAAGGATGTATCGCATATACTATGGACCGGAAAACCGACGGATGCAACGTCTACAGCAAAAAACGCCGTTTTTTATGGCGATAAAGCTATTGATAGAAGTCCTTGCGGCACAGGTACCTCCGCGGTTATGGCCCAACGCCATGCAAAAGGTTCTTTGAAAAAAGGAGAGGAATTCATCCACGAAAGTTTTATAGGTAGTAAATTTGTAGGGATTGTGGTTGAAGAGACCACATTAGACGGAAAGCCAGCCATCATTCCTAGTGTGCAAGGTTGGGCAAAAGTGTATGGCTATAACACTATTATTATTGATGAAGATGATCCGTATGCATTTGGATTTCAGGTCATTTAAAAATTAGATAAGATGAAGTACTTTTATTATGTTTTTTTTCTGCTGATATTATCAGCGCCATTACAGTCGCAAAATTTAACTCAAGAAGATTATGGAAGAGCGGTAAGTTATTTAAATGATAATCTTAACAATAAAACAATTTTCAATACCCACACCTCTGTCAATTGGTTTGAGAACGGTTCCGGCCTGTGGTTTGTCGATTATTCTGAAAAGGGAAAAGTTTATAAAACAGTTGATCTCAAAGATCATATGGTCAAACCATTATTTGATCATGAAAAACTATCAGAAGCATTTCAGAAAACTTTTGGAGAAGCGATCAAGTCAACGGATTTTTCACTTCGAAACATTGCATATGATGACGAAAAACAGCTGTCTTTTAAGACTCTGGGCAAGACTTATCTATTGAATTTAGAAAACTATAATCTTCAACTTAAGGAAGAAAGTAAAGTGGCGGAGACGCCATTTGAAAGTAAATCGCCTAATGGTAAATGGATCGCTTATACAGAAAACTATAATCTTTATATAAAATCTACTGATACAAATGAAGTTCACCAATTAAGTTTTGATGGTAAGAAGGGCTATGAGTATGGAACTTATTATGGCTGGTATGATATCATAGAAGGGGAAAATGGAGATCGTCCTAGACGTTTTGCCGTAAACTGGTCTCCAGATTCCAAATGGTTGTCAACCAAACGAATTGATTTAAGTATTGCCGAAAAAATGTATCTGCTCGATTGGAGTCAAGATTCTTTATACAAACCAAAGTTACTTTCCTATTATAGAGGATCGCCAGGAGATACAACCCTGGTAAAGGAAAGGGCCATTTTTTACAATATAGATACTAAAAAAGAGCAAAAAACGAATTTCCCAGAATTCACCCATTTGAATCGGTTCTCCATTAAATGGTCGGATAAATCTGGTGTTTTCTATGCAAATTATATTGAACGTGGTTACAAAAAGGAATATGTAAAAACTGTCGATTTAAACGCCCATACAGAGCGAACATTAATTGAAGAAACAAGTCCAACTAATATTGATAATTTCACATATTCTACTTTAGAAGAGAAAGGGAAATTAATTTTTCTTTCGGAAAGAAGTGGTTGGAGGCAATTATATAGTGTGGATTTAAAAACTTATGAAATTTCGGCACTTACCAAAGGAGATTTTTACGTTAACGACATCAGTTTCATTGATAAATCTTCTGGTGACATTTATGTTTTGGCCTCGGGGAAAGAAATTGGAAACAATCCATATCATCAACAGTTATATAAAGTTGCCTTAAAAGGGAAAATGACATTATTGACTCCAGAAAACACACATCATAGAGTGTCGTTTTCAAAAGATGGCAAATATTTTGTTGACAATTATTCCACCGTAAACATGCCAACAAAAACTGTTTTAAGAGCTTCGAAAACAGGTAGAATCATAACGCAATTGTCGGCGGCGGATATCGCTCATGTGGCGGCAAAAGGATGGAATTCGCCAGAAGTATTTCAACTTCTCGCTAAGGATAATAAAACGACCATTTACGGAGCGTTATGGAAACCTACAAATTTTGACGCCTCAAAATCCTATCCTTTAATTGATGCTACTTACACCGGACCGCATACGCAAAGGTT
>NZ_JBDSLS010000084.1:0-38404 GCF_039916245.1 Gelidibacter sp. | reverse complement strand
CAATTGCACTTACGCGAAAGGAATATGATTTGTTAGTGTTTTTTATTTCAAACAAAGGCCGTGTGCTTTCCAAAGAAATCATTGCAGAACACTTGTGGGGCGACCATAGTGATGTATTGGATAATTTCGACTTTATATACGTGCACATCAATAATTTACGAAAGAAATTAACTGCAGAAGGTGCCAAGTATATAAAAACGGCTTATGGCAGTGGCTATAAATTTATTGAAGACCAAGCATAAGTGGCAAAAAAGACCAAACTCATATGGAAAACCTCTAAGACCTTTATTTTGACAGGGCTCGTTCTAACTATCCTTAGTTGCATATCGCATTATTTCTACACAAAAAACTTGCTCAAAAAGGAGGTGGAGGAGGCGCTGTATTCAGCTGAAGCACGAGTTAGTAATGCCTTGAAAAATGAAGGAGTAATCTATTCGTTGCCACCAGTTACAGAGAATAAAAAAGTAGACGCTTTAAAACAGGAAGTGTTAAAGGACACACTTATTTATGACCCTTCTCAAGACGAAATGGAACTTTTTAGGGAACTCTCAACCTATAAAAAAATTAACGAGGAATACTACCACATCACCATTCGAACCTTGGTTGTAGAATCTGAGGATATTTTATTGGCCATTGTTATTTCAAACATCAGCATTTTTGTGTTGGCTTTTATATTTCTTTTCTACTATAATACTTCTAGAAATTTAGAGTTATGGAAACCGTTCTTTGATAATTTAGAAGTAATGAAAAAATTTTCATTAACCTCAAAGGAACCTATACGCTTAGCAGATAGTGATGTGTTGGAGTTTTCGGATTTGAAAAGTCAAATAGAACTATTAACCAGTAAAGTCAAGGTGGATTATGAGGGCTTAAAACAGTTTACAGAAAATGTTTCTCATGAAATTCAAACGCCTCTGGCCATTATTCAGGCAAAAATAGATAACATCATTAATGAACATGCCATCAGTGATAAGCAGTTTGACCAAATAACTTCCATTCAAATGGATATCCAACGTTTGAAACAACTCAATAAAAAAATCATAACACTTACTAAAATAGATAATAATCAGTTCGTGAAATTAGAAAACGTTAACCTTACCGAATTAATAAACAAAAAGATTGAGGATTTTAAGGAATTGGAAATAAATAACCTGTTTTATAATTCTGAAACGGAACTATCTGTAGTGATGGATCCATTTTTGGCTGACATTTTAGTGAGTAATCTTATATCAAACGCTATTAGATATACAAATAGAGAGGAGCGTATCGCTATTATTACCAATGACAATACGCTGTTGATTTCCAATAGTGGCAAACAGGAATTAATACAACCAGAAAAACTTTTTGTGCGTTTGTATAGGGAAGGAAATCATAAGCAATCCTCAGGTTTAGGACTTGCTATTGTAAACAAAATATGTGAGTACTATGGGTTTACGCCAACCTATCGTTTTCAATCTTCAATAAGAAATGGCTTTGGACAGCACATATTCCAAATAAAGTTTAATAAATAACTTTGAGATCGCAACTTTATATGCTCCTTATCGCATTGGATACTCTTACGATAGATCCATTTTTTTATAGCCGTGGCTGGTTATGTTTTTTGGTGTTTAACTAGTAATATAGCTCATATGAGATTTTATTAAGAACAGATTTTTTCTTCCTAGCAGTTTGTGAAATTGCCCTTCTTGTCCCGCTAAAATTATCTGATTTAATTTCAGTGGATTCTAACAATGGTGTCATTTATTTTCAATAAATTGGTTTGTAGTGAATTATGAGGTTTTCACCTCAAAGTTGGTAAGAGCAATAACTAAAACATAAATGAATCTAAAGCCGGAATTATCTATCGTTTTGCCGATTTATAACCCAATTTTAAATTGGGTAAATCTTTTAGATGATTCTATTAAAGTCATAAACATACTATTTATTAAAACATCATTTAAAATTATAATGGTAGATGATGGTTTAACAAGTGATTTAGAAGCTGGAAAAAATTATCTAAGAAATAGGTATGATAATGTTGAAATAGTTTCATACCCTGAGAATTAAGGAAAAGGTTTTGCTGTTAGAACGGGTTTGAAAAATGCAAATTCAAAGTATTATATATATTCAGATTGGGATTTTCCTTTTGGAGAGCAAGCTGTTTATCATGTTTTTGAAGCTTTGAAAATTCAAAAAAATGATGTTATCATAAGTAATAGAACATATGATTATCATGGAAGTTTACCCTTATTTAGACGCATATTATCATTTAGCTTAAGATGCTCCAATTTTTTAATCTTAGGCTTTAATCGTATCGACACCCAAGCCGGTTTAAAAGGATTTAATGAAAAAAGGAAGAATTGCTTTTTTAACCACAAAAATTGATAGTTTTAATTTTGAACTCGAATTCCTTAAAGAAGTAAAAAAACAAAAACTCACTATAAAAAGCTTAAACGTCCATCCAAGAGAAGATATTCAATTCACAAATTTTAGACTCAAAACAATATTAAATGAATTCGTTAATTTTGTATCCATAATTGGAATCAAATCAAGAACAATAAATTACTGATAACCTTGGATTTAGAGGAATTTGATTTGCCAATTGAATATCATCTAACAATAACTAAAAAAAGACAACTTGAGGTCACGACCGAAGGTTTAATAGCAGTGTTAGCACTTTTAAAGGCGCATTCAGTGATTGCTACGTTTTTCACAACTGCGTACTACGCAGAAAATAATTCTGAGCTTATAAAAAAATTGTGGATGAAGGCCACGAACTTGCCTCGCATCTTTGCTATCATTCTGACTATAATCCGGACCATGTTTTATCTTCAAAACAAAAGCTTGAAGAGATTTCAGGTACTAAAATCGTTGGAATTCGAAGCCCAAGACTTAAGACATTAGATTCTCATCTTATAAAGGAAGCAGGCTATCATTACGATTCCTCTTTAAATCCTACATATATCCCTAACAGATATAATAATTTCAATAAGTCTCGAAAAATAGTTAAGCATATTGGAATTATTATAGTCCCTTTTTCAGTAGCTACCCTGTTCAGGATTCCTTTGTTTTGGTTAAGTTTTAAAAATATGGCTTTAAAGATATACCTGTTTTTTTGTTTAAAAGCTTTAAAAAAAGATGGGTACTTACATTTATATTTTCACCCTTGGGAATTTGCAGATCTCAATGAATTTGATATTCCTGTTTATATAAAGAAAATCTCAGGAGATAAAATGTGCTACAAGTTTGACACATTTCTGCAAAAAATTAAGAAAGAAGGTGATTTTACGACAATCAGAGGATTTTTAACAGATATCAAAATTTAAGTTCCCGTTTGGATTTGTCTACTCAAAATGGGATTGTAATTAATTGAATTCCAAACAGAAGTCGAGACTCTAATTTTGATAAACTAAGCCGCAAGTAGTTCATTGCCTTCAATGATTTGTTGTTCCATAATAATAATAATAATAATAATAACTGGCCTTTAAAAACCCTTTAGAATTCCTTTAATCTATCTTTAGAATTGAGTTATACATTTACGAAAAGATTAATTTAAAAAAGGATAAAAGATGAAAACATTAAAAATTATTTTAGGAACATTTCTGGTCTGTGTCATGTTTGCTTTTACATCAAGCGATCCGGTGCCACAAAAAGTAAAAGAGGCCTTCACAAAGAAATTCCCAACAGCAACCAAAGTAACATGGGATAAAGAAAATGCCACCGAATGGGAAGCTGAGTTCAAAATGAATAACACGAAATATTCTGCAAATTTTAGGGAAGATGGGACTTGGAAAGAAACCGAACATCAAATAAATGTAAAGGACATTCCACAAAACATTAAGTCTTCTTTATTGAGTGCATATCCAGGTTACAAAATTGAAGAAGCTGAAATCTCTGAGACCCAAGAGGGAATGTTGTATGAGTTTATGATCGAAAAAGGGAAGAGCGAGATGGAAATTGCCATCAATCCAGAGGGTAAGATTGTAAAAAAATAAATTAAAAAATAAAATGATGATGAGAATGATTGAGCGATTTTTTAAGTGATTGATTTAGAATGATAAACTCCTGAAATGCTATTGTGTTTCGGGATTTTTGTTGACCTTAGATCGGGCTTTAATTTTCCTCTAGATTTGCAAATTGCTTTTGACCATAATTAATCCTAATCAGTGTTTTTTAAGGACATCTAAATTGTTTCCTTCTCGCTTTTCTTATGCACAAATTGTTGGCGAATTAGTGGCGATGAAGGACTCAACGCTTACCGTTTATGTTAAAAGAGACTCCTTAAATGCGTTGGTATGACATTAATAATGAGGGTTTAATAGGTTTTAATTTTTCTAAAGATTTAAATTCTATATTTGATTAAAATAAAAAAATGGCGATCATTGCGTAGGAGAAATGCTTTAACGAAAATCACTTTATATTAACGAAAGTTATGCTCAAGCAATTAATCATTATACCACTTATGACTGTATTTCTAGTGTTCAATTGTTATACGATTAACGCTCAAAAGTCAGGGGTCGAAACTGCAGGAGATATTGGTTTTTTTGTGGTTCCGGTCGCTGTATTAACAGTTACTTTATTTAAGGAAGATAGGCAGGGAACCTGGCAATTTACTAAGGGGTTTTTACTGAATCAAGCTCTTACCTATGTATTAAAAGTATCCATAAATAAACCACGACCTCATGATCAAGGTGATTATGCTTTTCCTTCGGGCCATACCTCCACAACCTTTCAGGGCGCTTCATTTATTCACAAGCGCTACGGATTTAAATATAGTATTCCTGCATATGCCATAGCGGGATTTACGGCTTTTAGCAGGCTCGATGCCCAAAGGCATGATGGTTGGGATATTTTGGCCGGCGCAGTTGTTGGGATCGGAAGCACTTTGCTTTTTACAAACGAATATCAACTAGAGCATTTGGAGCTCACTTTTGGCACCATTGAAGGTGATTATCTATTAGGTTTTAGGTATATATTCTAATAGAAGTAATGATTATGGACTGGATTCTAATTTGGTACCATTATATCGATTATTTATCTCTAAAAACACCCTTTATCATCTCTATTAGGTTTTTAATCAGAAGTAATTCATTGATATAACTTTATTGATTACATTCATTTCAAAATTTCAAATGTGTTGAAACGAATATTAAAATGGGTTTCCTTACTTATATTAAGTGTCATGCTTTTAACCATGGCAATATATTTCTACACCCACTCCGATACAAAAATTGCTGATGATACAAAAACAGTTTATATAACAAAGGATCAAAACAGTTTTAAACTTTATAGAAATGGTGCTCCTTTTAAGATTAGAGGTGCTTCTGGTCATCATTATCTAAATTCTTTATCTGAAATTGGCGCCAATACTATTCGTGTTTACGACTCAATTAGTGAAGCCCTACTTGATGAGGCTCATCAAAATAATTTAGCAGTAATAATTGATATTCCTCTACCTAAATATAATAAGGAGTACAATTTTTATTCTGATGAAAAAAAGACTAATGAACTAAAGGATAGTATCAAGACAGTGGTGAACAAGTATAAAAAACATCCAGCGCTTTTGTTTTGGAACTTAGGGAATGAACTTGATTATCCATTGGTGTTTAGAAAGAATGCTTTTATAAACACGTTCAATGAGCTCATTGATATGATACATAAGGAAGATCCAAATCATCCCGTAGGCACATGTTTGATTCCATCAAGAACGCAAACCCTAAGCATTCATTTACATTCTCCACAATTAGATGTGATCGGTTTTAATGCCTTTGGAAATCTTAAAATGATAAAGCCACTAATGAAAAAAATTGCAATTGTAACTAATGTGCTGCCTTATTATATAAGTGAATATGGCAGCAATGGACCATGGGAAGAAACCATGACGCCATGGTTGGTTCCTATAGAGCAAACAAGTACAAAAAAAGCAGAGCAATATGTTGAACTGTATAATGCAAATATTCTTAAAGACGAAGCATCATTAGGGGATTTAGCGTTTTTCTGGGGACAAAAACAAGAACACACGCATACCTGGTTTAGTGTTTTTGATGAAGATGGAAGAAAATCACAGGTCTTCTATAGTTTAAAATCGCTTTGGGGTGCTCCAAAAAACGAAAATGATTGGCCACCACAAATTAAATATATGCTTATAGATAACCAAGGCGCAAATGATACATTGATTTATAGTGCCAATGAAATTAAAACCGCTAAGATTATAATGGAAAGTCCATTGGACACAACCTATCAATTTAAGTGGGAGGTTTTTAATGAAGGGTGGAACTATAATCAAACGGAAAACGAGAGGCAACCAAAAAAACTATCCATACGTATTATTGAAAAGAAGGCAAATTCCTTAACATTTAATATACCCGACAAAGAAGGTCCTTTTAGGATTTTTGCCTATGTATACGATGGAAAAGGAAATTTCGCTACAGCAAACATCCCCTTTTATGTTTTAAAGAAATGACCGACCATAACATTATAAAAAGCCCAAGTAAAAAGGAACTCCTTATTCTCCGTTCAATTATTGTGATTGCACTGTTGAGTTTGCTTAACTTCTTTTATTGGTTTATTCAGCCCGAATTGATTGAAACCCCATTTTTATTCGTTTTACTGACCGCTGTAATTCTATTTGATACCTTACGAATTGTATATATATGGTATCATTACTGGAATATTAGCATTCCTAAAAAACCCATATCTAAGAAACAATTTACGGTAGATGTTCTTACTACGTATTTCCCTGGCGAACCTTATGAAATGACTACCCAGACGCTTTTAGCCATAAAAAAAATGGGTTACCCTCACACAACTTTTTTATGCGATGAAGCTAATGATGCTTTTTTAAAGAATTTTTGTAAGGAAAATGATATTATCCATGTCACAAGAACTAATAGGATCAACGCAAAAGCGGGCAATATTAACAATGCTTTATTACAAGCCACTGGAGATTTATGCCTTATTTTAGATCCTGATCACATTCCGAAATCCAATTTTTTGGAAGAAATTATTCCGTATTTTGATGATGATGCCATAGGGTTCGTACAAACAGTTCAGGCTTATTATAATGTCGATGAATCTTACGTTGCGGAAGGCGCAGCGCAACAAACCTTTCATTTTTATGGACCTATGATGATGTCCATGAATTCATATGGAACAGTTAATGCCATTGGTGCCAATTGTATTTTCAGACGCAAGGCTTTAGACTCAATTGGCGGACATGCGGCGGGATTATCTGAGGATATGCATACAGCCATGCAATTGCATGCTAAAGGATGGAAATCTATATATGTGCCTGAAGTTTTTACAAAAGGATTGGTTCCTGCATCTTTAACGGCGTACTATAAGCAGCAATTAAAATGGTCAAGAGGTACCTTAGAATTATTGGTTTCAGTGTATCCCAAACTTTTTAAAAAATTTAGTTGGAGACAAAAATTACATTATGGTATATTGCCTCTTCATTACCTATCAGGTCTATTCTTTCTGATAGGTTTTTTAATTCCCATTTTATCGTTATTTAATGCTTCCCTGCCCTGGAAAGGAAATGTTATAAGGTTTGGACTTATTTATATGCCCGTATTAATTTCTATAATATGCATTAGAGTGTATGTGCAAAAATGGGTGATGTATAAAAGTGAACGTGGCATACATTTACAGGGTGGATTATTATTAATGTGTACCTGGTGGATCTTTCTGTTAGGTTTTATATATACTATCATCAGAAAAAAAGTGCCTTACCTACCAACGCCCAAAGATGATAAAGAGGTAACTAGTTTCAAAATAGTAATACCCAACTTAATTATTGGCATCATATCAATAATTGCTGTTTTTTATGGCCTGTATCTGGATTTTACACCATTTTCAATAGTCATGTCTGGCTTTGCGTTGCTCAATGCCTTTTTCATGTTTTATACTTTGGTTTATGCCTATAGTGAAAATAAATCTGTTGAATCAGCCACGGCTCATCATCATATCGTTTATACTAATGCAATGAGAAATGGAGTTTTTAACTTTTTCAACAAATCCGCACTCATTTTAACTTTGTTTTTTGTGATCAGTTGTGCTGGCCTTCAATATTATGGAGACTATGTAAAGTGGGGAGGAGTTACCCCAGAAAAAAATGTGATAAATACTATCAATTATGTAGGTGTTTTCGCTCCTAAAGAAGATAGTGGTCTAACAGATATGGTTGATGTTGATAAACTATCCACAATGGTTGATAATGAATTCAATCTAATTTCGCTGTACGTAGCATGGGATAAATATTTTGAAAATAGTTTTCCCGATGACTTAATCGCAACTATCTATGATCAAAAATCCATGCCAGTAATCACTTGGGAACCTTGGTTAAACACATTTGGTAGCGAAATAAATGGTCAGCACGTTTACGACCTTATAGAAAATGGTTATTTCGACAATTATTTTGTACGTTTTGCAAATAAGCTTAGAGAAATAAATAAACCTATTTTCTTAAGATTTGCCCACGAATTTGACAATCCTTTTTATCCTTGGTATATGTACGGAAATACTGCGCCAGAAAAGTTTAAATCGGCATGGATCCATACCTATGAAATTTTTAAGAAAGAGGGGGCAGACAATGTTATATGGATATGGAACCCGTGGAAATCAAAAAATATAAATTCCTATTATCCTGGTAAAGCCTATGTAGATTGGATCGGAGTTAATATTTTAAATTATGGAAAATTAAATGCGGATGGTAAGTGGCAAGAATTTGATTCTTTGTACATGCCATTTCATAATAAATTTAAAAAACTTCCTTCGACACCTGTAATCATTTCTGAATTTGGTTCATTAAAAAATGATTCCAATGAAATTTCCTCAAACTGGATAGATAATGCAGTCACCTCCATTGAAACTGATTTTAAGGAAATAAAATCAATTATATATTTTAATAGTAAATATGATAATAATTGGCCATCTGGCGAAAAATACAATGATTATTTAGATTGGTCCATAACTTCAAAACAAACTACAATTAACATGTTTGCTAAGAAGGATGTACCGGATTATATTCCAAAGCCACTACCCCAAGGTAAGACCACAATCCCGGAGATTAATACAAATGAGGTAAAGATGCCTTACATAAGAGGAATCAATCTTAAACAAGGGCATAATTGGGAAAATGATTACCATGTTTTAAATAGGAAGAAATTAATTTCTGATTTTAAAAACCTTAAAAGTCTAGGAATAAATACCATAAAATATCAAGACAATTCCATTTATAATTACAATGTTTTAGAAATCAGTAAAATTTGTGGTTTAAATATTTCTTATAGTTTCTGGATCCCTGAAAACCTCGATTTTATGGTGGATTCTTTAAAAACTGAAGCCTTAAAATCGGACATCCTTAAATCAATTAGTGCTCTCAAAGATTCCAACAACATTATTTCTTGGCATATTGAAAATGACGTTCAATACAATCAAAACAACTTTTACCATAAACCTTCAATTCTTTATCAAAATAGATCATACATATTATGGCTAAAAAATTTAGTTGCTGAAATAAAAAAAATAGATGCTAAACGTCCTTTGATAGTTGATGTTGAAGTTAACCAACATTCTATATTTCATATCAATCGGATACTATCAAACATAAAAAATATTGATGCTATAGGGCTGTTGGTTAAGGATCCTGAGTATTTAGATGATGTGGTTGCATATTTAAAAGAAATAAAAAAGCAGTATATTTTAAGCGGAATAGAAAGTGATTTCTTAGAAGATCATAATATTGTAAGAAATAAAACCCCCTTCTTTATTATGTCTTGGCAAGACAAACATGAGAGTAATAAACTTGATTTTGATGGAATAGTCGATAGAAAAGGTAGGTATAAACCATCATATGCAACACTTTCAGCTCAATTAAATCAGAATAGTAGTAAGATTGAATTGCCTAAAATTAAAATCTTCAAACCCGCGAAGTTAATTTATGATGATAAAACTTACACTTTTCATGCTATGGTATATCAAAAGGATGAGGGGTGGCAATTTGCCTCTAAAATTAAGGGTTTAAAGTATGAGTGGTCATTGGTGAAATGTGACGCATATGGAAACTATCTTGCAATAAAGGACATAGGAGTGGATGCGAAAATATCATTAAAAATACCGAAAAACCATAATCATTATAGATTGTACTTAACAATTATCAATGGTGATTATGTTTCAACAGATATCACCAGTCTCCATACACCATTAATTGTAAAATGATTTTATTCTTTGACGGTTGAATGTTTGGTATCGTTAAATTATATTCGGTTTATCTATTCAATTACAAATTTTAAAATGAATAAATAGAAATATAAGAGACTGCTGAGTAATTGCAAACTCGCCAATAATTTGATCTTGCTCAGCAACCGGCAGACTTAAAGATATGTGTGCATGCGTATTTTTCACAATAAGAATTATTTTTTTGACATAACTATATATTACCGATAAGATAGATATGAGCAGAAAACAAATAGTGTTAACTTTATAGTATAGACACCTGAACGATGGGTTCGCCGATAACCACCTTAAAAACACATAATTCCTTATCGTTGAAATCTAAAAATGATTAAGGCTAAGGAGGTCAATGAAAAATGCTTCTCTTGATAATCCTGAATTTTCTGTTTCAATAAATAAACCACACTTTGGAAAAGGTAATCCGAAAGCTAAAAAAACAGGCTTATCAAATTGTGATGACGAATTTTAAAAAATAGGTAACGGCCATGAAAAAAATATTTACAAATATCTCACGCGTCGTCTGGATACTTTCTTTGGTAAGTATGTTTGCTGATATCGCAAGCGAAATGCTTTACCCCATTATTCCCGTTTATCTGCAGAGTATCGGTTTTTCGATATTTCTGATAGGCTTGCTGGAAGGTGTTGCTGAAGCGACTTCCGGATTGAGCAAAGGTTATTTTGGCAATTGGAGCGACAGGATTGGCAGGCGAATGCCGTTTGTGCGGATGGGGTATTTTTTAAGCGCCATAGCCAAACCGATGATGGCTGTTTTTATATTTCCGGTATGGGTGTTTTTTGCAAGAACTATTGATCGACTTGGAAAAGGTTCGCGCACGGCTCCAAGAGATGCAATTCTTTCAGACGAATCTACATTCAAGACTAAAGGGCAGGTATTCAGTTTTCATCGAGGGTGGGATACTTTAGGAGCGGTCTTTGGCCCTGCGTTAGCCTTGTTGTTCCTGCATTTTTATCCAGGGAAACTCGCATGGCTTTTTTATATAGCGTTTGTACCTGCCATTATTTCGGTGGCGTTTACCTATTTTATTAAGGAAAAGCCTGTACTACCACAAGAGCAAAAAGGAGCACCAGGTTTTTTTTCATATTTTAAATATTGGAAAGTGTCAACGCCCGCTTACAAAAAGTTGATGATCGGATTAGTCGCATTTGCTCTTTTTAATAGTTCTGATATGTTATTATTGCTCAGAGTGAACGAGGCAACGGGGAACGAGAACCACGTGATTATGGTATACATTTTTTACAACCTGGTGTATGCGCTCTTGGCATTTCCTTTAGGCTTATTGGCGGACCATTTGGGCCTCAAAAAGATCTTTCTTTTTGGTTTAATTCTTTTTTCTGGTATTTATTTTGGAATGGCTGAGGCGAGCACCAACTCCTTGTTTTATGTACTGTTCGGGATTTATGGAATATATATGGCAGCTACCGAGGGAATTTCGAAAGCGTGGGTGGCGAGCCTCTGTAAAAAAGAAGAAGTAGGTACGGGAATTGGGCTTTTTGTAGCACTGCAAAGCATCGCCTTGATGATTGCTAGCGCCTTGGCAGGATTATTATGGACCTACTACGGGGCAGCGGTGGCCTTTATGTTAACGGCTATGATGAGTGTCTTGGTATTTGTGTTTATTTTGATTTTTGTTAATAAACCTGAAAGCCAAGAGAAAACCCAATAATGATTTGATGAATAAAGGCCTTAAAGATATAGCGTACCATAAAATTTCAGTTTCAGTGGATGGTAGTGAATTCCATCGCACCCATTATAAAATAAAAATGTAGGATTACCACCTACATTCATAAAAATTGATACTTTGTATTAGAATTTATATGTAAGGTTTAAAAAATGGGCTTGAATCATATTTTTTGTTGTCTTTGTGTTTTGTCGAGACACCTTATTGTTGTAATTTATCTTTTGAATGGAACAATCAACGAATCTAAACTTGCTTTTAGTTTTTCTTCGAGCGAATGCCTCTTGACCTTTTTCCTTTTATCATCCCATTGTATTTTTTCAACCGAAACACCAGAATCAATGTAGGGCTCAATTTTGAGCCTAAACAATTGTGTCCCATTTATCTTTAGGTAAGGCGATAGATAATAGCTGAAATTCATTAGTTCAGTATTAGTTCGAAAAACAAACAAATACCAACAATCATTCGCTTCTGATAATAAGTTTATACTTGTGATTAACAGTGCTTTACGTCTTTACTCCTCCATCGTATGATACACGTTCTGGACGTCATCATCTTCTTCCAATCTTTCTAAAAGCTTTTCAACATCTTCAACTTCTTCAGCTGTCAACTTTTTAGTTACTTGTGGAATACGTTCAAAGCCAGAGGACAAAATTTCAAGACCTCGTTTCTCCAATTCCGATTGAATGGCACCAAAACTTTCAAAAGGGGCATAGATCAAGATCCCATCATCATCCTTAAAAACTTCATCTGCTCCGAAATCGATAAACTCCAATTCTAATTCTTCCGGATCTAAACCTTCGGCGGCAATTCTGAAATTACAGGTATGGTCAAACATAAATACGACAGAACCTGAAGTTCCCAAGTTCCCATGACATTTATTGAAATAACTGCGCACGTTGGCGACCGTTCTGGTATTGTTGTCTGTAGCTGTTTCTACTAAAATGGCAATCCCGTGCGGTGCATAGCCTTCAAAGAGCACTTCTTTAAAATCGCCCAAACTTTTATCTGATGCTCTCTTAATCGCGCGTTCCACATTGTCTTTTGGCATGTTTACGGCCTTGGCATTTTGGATAACGGCCCGTAAGCGTGCGTTGGTATCAGGATCAGGACCACCGTCTTTCACGGCCATTACAATGTCTTTGCCGATACGTGTAAAGGCTTTACTCATTGCTGACCAACGTTTCATTTTACGTGCTTTACGAAATTCAAAAGCTCTTCCCATTCTTGTAAGTTCTAATTTTTAAGTTTAATATTCAGCATTTCAGTTATCAGTCTCAAGTCTCCAGTATTCAGTCATCGGTCTTCGGTCATCAGTCATCGGTCTTCGGTCATCGGTCATCGGTCTTCGGTCATCGGTCTTCGGTCATCGGTCTTCGGTCTTCGGTCATTGTGCATCTTTCTCCCAAATTCTGAGCAAATTTAAAAAAATTCATGTCATTAGTGCGATGTATCCACTGAAAAAACAATAGGTCAATTATATTTAATGTTCTTAATATCGCTCAAAATTGCCAGTGCTTCATGAATGTAAATATCAGTCGAAATATCTTCAATCTGACTTTCGTTAAGCTTCATTTGATCAACATCCCATAATTTATTGGTGGTTTCTGCGGTGTTTTTCACCAGTATTCTTTGAGTCTTAAAATCGAGTGTTTTGTAAAGTGTAATCCATAAATCATTATAAGTCTGTACATCATCATAAATGTTGCCGAGAGTTAAAGGATAATTTAAATCTCTATCCATATAATTAGATAAGAGCTTAGTGTTCATGTCTTTGATTGCCGTAAAATTGCTATTGCTCTCGACACGGAACTTGCTTTTAGACTGGATTGCAGGCATAGGAATTTGTTTATAGGCGCGATGTTTCACGAATGGAACGATGGTGTCATTGGACAGTGCAAATGGACTATAAGCTTCACTGGTTTTAAAATCGTCATATAACGACGGTAAGATAATATCGGGGACAACACCAATCGATTGGTGGCTTTTTCCGGTAACCCGATAGAATTTCTCAACGGTTAGTTTACAAAACCCCAATTCGTCAGTATCGCTTAAGGGTACAATAATTTGTGCTGATGCCTTTCCATGACTTGGAGAGCCCACAATAATGGCGCGATTATAATCTTGCATGGCGGCTGCAAAAAACTCCGCGGCAGAGGCACTGTAATTATCGATAAGGATGACGATGGGCTTGTTGAAAAATGAGCCTTTAATGCCGTCTTCTATTGTAAAAGTATCGCCATTTCCAAATTTCAAAATCGCCAAAGGTCCTTTGTTTATGAATAATCCGGAAAGGTTCGCGGCTTCTTTCATGGAACCTCCACCATTGAACCTTAAGTCCAATACTAAACCTTTAATGTTTTTATTATCAATTAATTGTAATTGAGTGGCAACGTCATAGGTTAAGCCAATGCCGCTGGGCGAATCAAAATCTGTATAAAAACTAGGAATCTTTAGATAGGCGTAATCTGATTTTTTATGGAGTAGAAATGCTCTACAGGAATTCTCTACAACTTTCAGTTCGGTTTTTGTGAGTGGGATATCGTGAACAGCTCCATTTTGCTTCTTGATTTTAAAGATGATGGTTTCATTTTTTTCATTAGAAGTAAAAGCGGCAATATCTTCATTGGACACGCATAAGGTTTCTAATATTTGTGTGGGAGACGTTAAGGATTTGATCACATCATTCTCGTCAAAATTACCGTTTAAAGAGGCTGCACTTCCAGGTGCAATATAAGCGATGACAATATCGCCATTCTTGTCTTTTGCGGTATCAATTCCGAAAGTTAACTGATGATTGGACACAGAGTCTTCAAACTGTGATTTATCTGAATCATTATAAAAAAACGAATTGGGATCGTGATAATTGGCAAAAGCATTTAAAAAGGCTTCTTTTACAAAATTAGTGATATCACCATTTTTATGAAGAAATTCATCTAGCAAACAAATTTGATTTTGAATGATTTTTGGTTTGATCTCCGCTTCGAGAACTTTGAAGTTTTTTTCTAAATTAGAAAGCGAACTGTCCTGTTCAACCAAATAATCCAAAATAAAATAACTCAGGCGTTTGTTCCAATATTTTTTGAACGCTGCATCATCTTTATAGTAATCAAAATCAGGCTTTGATTTAAAATAAAGTGTATCCTTACCGGAATAATCAAAAACCACATCGTTTAATGTGTTAATGTAGGTTTTGGAAGCTTCAATACGTTGTTGAAGTATCGCGCTATACTTCTCTATAAAATCACAATTGCCCGAACTTATGGCATCATCCAGTTGATATTCATCGGTTTTAAATAACTGGATGTCAGCTTCATGAAAAAATCGTTTGCCTTCATCCAATCGCTCCAAAAACAAATTAAAAACACCCTTTGAGAGACTGTCGTTAAGTGGTTTTGGGCGAAAATGATGTTGCTGAATGCGTTGGTGCAAGGCATTTAATTGATCACAAAAAACAGGGTCCTTTTGCCCATAAGTCCATGAAACGACCAAACTAAGAGCAATTATAAGTCGCCTTTTTAGCATAATTTATAAGGGCATTTTTACTATTCTTGAACTTCGACAATGGCTTCGATAGCTTCAGCCAGTTTAAAATCTTTTGCCGTAACCCCTTTGGCGCTGTGAGTTGACAACTTGATGGTTAGCATATTGTACACATTGGTCCAATCTGGATGGTGGTTTTGCGCTTCGCATTCAAAGGCAATACGACTCATGGCGCTAAAACAATCTTTAAAATTGTCGAATTCAAATTCAGCGTGAAGGGCATTATCATAATATTCCCAGTCGGGAAGGTGTAATAATTTCTTTTCAATGGTTTCTTCAGATAATAGAGACATAATTTCGATATTTAAGTTTCTTAAATTTATAAATTATAATTGACAAATTCTAAAACTAAGGCTTATAATTCATGTAATTATCCAATTCTTCAAGAAGCTCCGCACTGCTGATCTGTAGATGTTTTGGGAGTTTATTTGTTTTTGGCAGCACGGCTAAATACCGATCGTCATTGGTGGTATAAACCTGTTTGAAATGCACTTGATTGGAAGTCATCAAAGCCACCATTTCCTTTATAAAGTCGTCATGATGCACTAAATCAGAGCTTCCCAAATGAAAAATGCCATCTTTGTTTCTGTTAATGATATAGTGGATTTGCTGTGTCATCTTAAAATCGGTAGTGACATTCATAATCAGATTCGGAAATAATTCAATAGGCAGTTTTTCTTGAATATGCTGTTTGATTTCTTTAAGTCGCGGTGATTGGGTGCCAAATACCATGGGCAATCGGACAATGACCACTTTCGATTTCCGTAAGCGCAGGAACATATTTTCAATCTTGATCTTGAAGTGGCCGTAAATACTTTCACTTAAGGTTTTGTCGTCTTCATAACTCGGATATTTGCTATAGGCGTCAAATACATTGGCAGAGGAGAAGAAGATGATTTTACAATTATGTGCGGCCACATATTCAGCCATATGCTGATGGGCAATCACCTGTGCATGAAATTCGCCACGTAAACAGGAAATAATGATCGAAGGTTTAACGATTTCGAGAATTTCAAAAACATCATCTTCCTCTACACGGTATTGAAAAAAGTGCTGATTGTTCTCATACATCTTGTTTGCAATGTGATAAGTGCCGAAAGTATTAAAGTAAGGCCCCAATTCTTTATACAAGGCATTCCCAATAAAGCCACTGGCGCCAAGGATAAGAATGCGATGTTTGTTGTCTGGGGTCATCATAAATTAATAACGAATTATTTAATAACGGCTAATTTGTCTATATCTGATATCCTCTATAAAAATTTGAATCTCAACACGGAATGATCTGATTTATCAAGACACAGATCATTTATCGGTATTGCTATAAATGAGTAGGCAAAAGTGTGACACGATTATTTTGTCAACACTTTTGCCCATTAAGTTTACTTCAAAATAGAATAAATTCTGCGTTATGCTTTATAAAACGGCGTTTTTACGATCTTCGCTGGAACTGCGTTTTTTCTGATTTGAATATAAATTTTATTACCAACTTCAGACATATGAGTTGGAACATAACCTAAGCCAATACCTTTATGCAATGAAGGCGACATGGTGCCCGACGTAACCACGCCAACAACATTACCTTGGTCGTCAACAATATCATAACCTTGACGTGGAATGCCTTTTTCATCCAGTTCAAAACCAATTAATTTTGTTTTTGGTCCGTTTTCCTTTTCTGCTTTAAGTGCTTCGCTATTGGTGAAATCCTTGGTAAATTTTGTAACCCAACCTAATCCGGCAGCGATAGGAGAGATGGTTTCATCAATATCATTGCCATACAGACAATAGCCCATTTCCAAACGCAAGGTATCACGTGCAGCCAAGCCAATTGGTTTGATGCCATAATTTGCTCCAGCTTCAAAAACTTTATCCCAAACTTGTTTTACTTCTGAATTCTTGCAGTAGATTTCAAATCCGCCACTTCCTGTATAACCGGTTGCAGAAATGATTACATTATCAATGCCTGCAAAATCTCCCACTACAAAGTTGTAAAACTTAAGTTCTGAAAGATTATGACTTGTTAAACTTTGCATGGCTTCAACTGCTTTTGGCCCTTGAATCGCCAATAAGGAATATTCAGGTGAAAGGTCTTTCACGATTGCCCCAACATCATTTTTAGACGTAATCCAATTCCAATCCTTTTCAATATTACTTGCATTTACCACCAATAGATAGGATTCTTCCTCCATTTTATAAATGATCAAATCATCTACAACACCACCAGTTTCATTCGGCAAATAGCTGTATTGAGCTTTTCCAGTAGTTAATTTTGAAGCATCGTTACTACAAACTTTTTGGATTAACTCCAAAGCATGTGGTCCTTCAATTAAAAATTCGCCCATATGGGACACATCAAAAACACCGACGCCATTTCTAACAGTTTCGTGTTCAGCGCTGACGCCTTCATATTGAACTGGCATATTAAATCCTGCATAAGGCACCAATTTGGCTCCAAGAGCCTCGTGTGTTGATTTTAAGGTTATGTCTTTCATATATTATTTTTTTATTTCCGCAAAAGCGAAAAATTTGTTTAAAAATTCTTGGTTAAAAAATAAACTAAGACAATAATGAAGGATAGTATGATGAACGCGTAAAATATTCCTTTTTTCAAGCTCATATTAGAAACTATAGTTTCAATAGTATGGCCGAAAAACTTAATAATTTCTACTCATATCCCCTCCATAATTGCACGGCAAAAGTATCGAAAATTATTTGGTTTAAAAATGAAGCTTCCGATTATAATTTGTTAAACGATGGCTTTGATCATTAGCGCTCTCAATCTTAATTGGAACGGATGATTAATGGAAATTAAAGTGTCACAAAACCTAAGAATTGTCATGAAAAAAGAGGCGTATGGCCTCTTTCTGTTAAAAGATTGAATTGAGAAGAACCTCTTTCAATTCGTCATAGTGTGTTATTGGAATTGATTTTTTCTTCTTGTCCATGACGGCTTCAATTTGTGGTGGAAGTGCAATGTTTTCTTTAATCACCTCGGTTACAATATCCAGGAATTTTGTAGGATGTGCGGTTTCTAAAAACACACAATGTGCATTGGGGTTGTTTTTCAAATACGCCTTACAGCCCAAATAACCAACAGCGCCATGTGGATCTGCAACATATCCGAAATCCTCGTATAATTCTTTTAAGGCTTCTCGGGTGTCATCATCAGAAAAACTATAAGAGGACAAATTAGATTTTAGCGCATTAAAGTTGTTTTTATAAATCTCTTGAATCCTGATAAAATTACTCGGATTACCGACGTCCATTGCATTGCTGATGGTTTGTACGGATGGCTTTGGTTGGTAAAGTTGAGTAGTGAGATATTCCGTTACCACATTGTTTTCATTATTTGAAGCGATAAAATGATGAATGGGCAAACCTAGTTGTTGTGCCATCATTCCGGCGCAGATATTCCCGAAGTTCCCACTTGGAACCGAAAACACAATGTTTTTATGTGTTTTATGAAGTTGTTTATAGGCAAAAAAGAAATAGAACATTTGTGGCAACCAACGCGCAACATTGATTGAGTTTGCCGATGTCAATTGCATAATACTAGTCAATTCTTCATCTAAAAATGCACGTTTGACCATATCTTGGCAATCATCAAATACGCCATCCACCTCTAAAGCGGTAATGTTCTGTTTAAGCGTCGTCAATTGTTTTTCTTGGATATCGCTTACTTTTCCGCTGGGATATAAAATGACGACTTCAACACCTTTAACTCCCAAAAAACCATGGGCCACAGCGCCGCCAGTATCTCCCGAAGTCGCCACCAAAACGGTCACTTCTTTGGTGTTGTTCTGATTGAAGTAGCCTAAACAACGTGCCATAAATCGAGCGCCAACATCTTTAAAGGCCATCGTTGGTCCGTGAAACAATTCTAAAGTAGAGATGTTTTTATTAATCTCCACAACTGGAAAATCAAACGACAAGGTTTCTGCAATAATTTCTTTTAAAACAGCCTCAGGAATATCAGGACTTACAAATTGCTTTATCGCTTCAAAAGCAATTTCTTCATAAGGTAGCTCATCTATTTTTTCAAAAAAAGAAGCGGGGAGCGGTGTAATATGTTCAGGAAAGTAAAGTCCTTTATCTGGTGCAATGCCTCTAATAACTGCTTCTTTAAATGACGCGTTTGGGGCTTTTTTGTTGAGTGAGTAGTAGTTCATGTTAATTGACGTGAGACCGGAGACGGATGACCGGAGTCAGTGTCGATAGGTCATTTATTTTTATTTAATTTTATTTCTAAATGCGATCATCATATTCATCAATTCATAAGATTTTTGATATAAATTGTCGAACTGAGTTATATTTAAATAATTTCTTTTATTTGCTTTATAAAGACAAGTCACGACTTCAGCTAAGGAGCGGATGGCGTAACCTATAAATTTCTTTTGTTCAGGATTGCTTTGTCCAATTGAACCTTCTGAAATATTCAATGCTATAGAATCAGCAGCACGTCTTATTTGTGAAGATAAATTAAACCTCTCTTTATCAGGAAAGGCTTCTGTCAAAACATCAATTTCCTCACCCAAATCCATGGCTTTTTGCCAAATAATCAGTTTTTCAAATTTAAATTTATGCATAATTCATGATTGTTTCCTATACCTCCTCGGTCATCGGTCACCCGTCATCGGTCACCCGTCATCGGTCCATAATTATAAAACTCTAATTCCTTCCGTATTGATCCGCGACACATGCGTCTCAAATGCAATGTCCGTTTTCGCATAAACCGCTCGCATCGCATTTTCTACGCTTTTCGCATTCTCTAGACCTCTAGAAAGTGCAAAAACAGATGGTCCGGCGCCGGAAATGCTTGTACCTAAAGCACCATTAGCAAGTGCCGCAGCTTTTACCTCTGCAAAATGTGGAATCAGTCTACTTCTGTGCGGTTCTATGATAACATCTTGTAATGCTCTTTTTAAAAGGTCGTAATCATTGGTATGAAGCGCATGAACAAAACTCCCTAAATTGGCCCATTGTGTGATGGCATCTTTTAAAGGGAATTCCTTAGGTAAAATTCCTCGGGCGTCTGAAGTCTTGATTTCTATTTGTGGATGAATAATGGTCGCGTAAATATCCTTTGGGGTTGGTAATTGTAAAATTTCCAAAGGCATAGTGCTTCTTACTAAGGTAAAGCCTCCAAAAATTCCTGGCGCCAAATTATCAGCATGCTCACTGCCGCTGGCCAAAGCTTCGCCTTTCATAGCGAAATCGGTAACTTGGGTTTTATTATATGGGCGTCCTAAAAGTTCGTTGATGGCAAACACACTTCCGGCAGCACTGGCGCTACTGCTGCCAATCCCGCTTCCTGGTTTAATTTTTTTGTAGATCTCAATCTCAAAGCCAAAATCAGGTTGGGCATGCGCAATCATTGCTAAAGCGGAAACGCCAGCGACATTTTTTTCTGGATCAAGCGGCAAATCAAACCCTTCGATTTTAGTAATGACAATGCCTTTTTTTGCTGTTTTTCTGATGATCATCTCATCGCCAATCGTATCCAAGCAAAAGCCGAGCACATCAAATCCGCAGGATACATTGGCCACCGTTGCCGGTGAGAATATTTTGATTTCATTTTTAATCACAAGCTTTATTTAAAATTGTTGATTGCTGATTGTTGATTTTCCCGAATGTGTCGACCGCCAACTGTGGACTGCCAACTGTGGACTGCCAACTGAAGACTGAAAACTGCCGACTAGTTTCCGATCCTAATAATATCCGCGAACAACCCAGAAGCTGTGACATCAGCGCCTGCGCCTGCACCTTTAATGATCATCGGTTGTTCAGGGTAGCGCTGTGTATAAAACATGACGATGTTATCTTTTCCTTTCAAATTGTAGAAGGGATGATCTTTCGGAATTTCCCTCAAGCTCACTTTAGCCTTTTTACCGTCAAATTCTGCGACATATTTCAGTTGACAGTCGTTCTTTTTAGCTGAGGCGTAAAGTTTTTGAAAGTGTGTTTCATCTGCAATTAAAGTGTTGTAAAAATCATCCACCGAATCACTTTTTAAATTATTATCTGTTAAAAACGAGGTGTTTTCAATATCCTCCAAATTCATTGGAGTGCCACTTTCTCGTGCCAAAATCAAAATTTTTCGGGCGACATCCACACCGCTCAAATCGATTCGTGGATCTGGTTCGGTATAACCTTCTTTCTGCGCTTGTTTGACGACATCGTGAAATTTGGAAGTATCATCAAAATTATTAAATACAAAGTTCAAGCTTCCAGAAAGTACCGCTTGAATAGAAGTTATTCTATCTCCAGAATTAATTAAATGATTTAAAGTGTCGATTATTGGTAAGCCTGCGCCAACATTGGTTTCAAACAAAAATGGTGCATTGTACTTTACCGACAATTTTTTGAGATTGCTATAGTTTTCAAAGGTGCTGGAACAGGCAATTTTATTACAGGCTACGACTGCAATACTTTCTTTAAGATACTCCGCATAAATTTTTGAAACATCCTCATTTGCGGTCACATCCACAAATATACTGTTACGTAAATTGAGACTTTTGATCCGTTCTAAAAAGCCTTCCAAAGTAGCTTTTTCGCTTAAGGCCAAATCCTCTTTCCAGGATTTTAAAGACAGTCCAGATTCATCAAAAATCATGTTTCTGGAATTTGACAAACCAATCACTCTCAAGTTGATTTTCAATTGTTCTTTTAGATGTTTTTTCTGTTGATGGATTTGCTCGACAAGTCGCTCGCCCACATTTCCAACACCAGTGATGAACACATTCAACTGCTTGGTCTGATCTTCAAAAAAACGTTCATGAATAGTATTCAATGCTTTTTTCACATCTTTTTCAGCAATCACTGCGGATATATTTTTTTCTGAAGCACCTTGGGCAATGGCTCTAATATTGATATTGTTTTGTCCCAATGTGCTAAACATTAGCCCACTGATTCCTTGGTGGTTTTTCATATTGTCACCCACTAAGGCTATGATCGATAAGTCTTTTTCAACAATAATCGGATCGATTTTATTTAAGGAAATTTCATTTTCAAAGGTCAAATTAATGCTTGCTGCTGCAACGGTTGCATCTTTTTCATCAATCCCAAAACAAATGGAATGTTCTGAAGAGGCTTGTGTAATGAAAATGACGTTAATTTTCTCCTGCGCCAAAGTTTCAAAAAGACGTTTTGAAAACCCAGGAATCCCCACCATACCTGTGCCTTGCAAAGTCAATAAAGCAATATTACTAATGTTGCTGATCGCTTTTGCAGCCTTTGAAAAGCCATTGGTCTTGTCATTTGTCACGAGCGTGCCATAAGCATCTGGGTCGGATGTGTTTTTAATATGGATCGGAATATTCAAGCTTAAAACCGGTTGAACGGATGGCGGATACAGCACTTTTGCTCCAAAATGCGAAAGTTCCATGGCCTCTTGATAAGATAGCCTTTCAATAGGGTAGGCCTGTTTGACAAGTTTTGGATTGGCCGTGTACATCCCGCTGACGTCCGTCCAAATTTCCAAGCGGTTCACTTTTAAGGCTGCTGCAATAAT
This sequence comes from Gelidibacter sp., assembly GCF_039916245.1. GTDB lineage: Bacteria > Bacteroidota > Bacteroidia > Flavobacteriales > Flavobacteriaceae > Gelidibacter. The sequence continues at coordinate 15,442 of NZ_JBDSLS010000084.1, read as the reverse complement.
AGCGGCCGTAAAGTCGGAGCCACCACGTCCTAAAGTGGTAATTTCGCCAGATTCAGATTTTGAAATAAACCCAGGAAGTATGGTTATTTTTTGATCCGCATTCTTAAAATAATCAACAATATTGGCATTGGTAATTTTGAAATTAACTTCAGCCTTCGTAAAATTATTATTGGTCACGATAAGGTCCTGACTGTTTTTTCTAACCGCGTTCAAATGATAGCTTTTCATGGTCTCCGCAAGGATATAAGAAGAGAGCAATTCTCCAAAACTCACTAATTTATCTGAAGTTTTGGGAGAGAGTTCATTGATAAGATAAATGCCGTCCAACAAACTTTTTAAGCTCGCGAGTTTGTTTTCAATATACTCTTTTACAGTTTCGTTTGGCTCGGAAATGAGTTCAGATAAAAGATTTAGATGAATGGCTTTAATTTGCTTAAATTCTGAGAGATAGCTTTCATTTTTTTGTTGTGCTAATTCACCTGCTTTCAATAATTTATCAGTAATGCCGCCAACTGCTGAGACAACGCAGATAGCGGTTTCTTTTTGTGAATAATTATCGAGAATATGAATAACTTTTTTAATGTTTTCTGCGGAACCAACAGAGGTTCCTCCAAATTTTAATACGTTCATGATGTGTTGTATTCTGGATTAAATGAAAAAATAAAATGAATGGAAAAATGTTCGACGAGATAAAATATAACAATTAACCCCAAGGGGTAATAGTGTTATAAGCGGTCGTGCCTTTAGAAGAAATAAAGGTCATGAAAACATTTTTTGTGAGTTGTAAAGTATACATATCTTAGTCTATACCTTTCAAAAGTATTATTTTTACTTAAATAAAAAAACTTATGGCGCATTATTAAAAGGAAAACATAAATTATTAAATATATCTTAAAAAAGGACGATTAAAATGAAGATATTCTCAAAAGAACAAATCTATAAAGGCGATCAATTAACGACTCAAAAACAAAATATCAGTTCTACCGAATTAATGGAGCGCGCTGGGATACAAATCTTTAATTGGATTCATCAACGGATGCAAGGCGCACAAGTACCCATTCACGTGTTTTGCGGTATTGGCAATAATGGTGGCGACGGTTTGGTGATAGCACGACAACTTCTCGATTATGGGTATAATGTGCATACCTATATAGTGAATTGCAGTGAAAAACGCACTCAGGATTTTTTGATAAACTACGACCGGATTAAACAAACCACCAAAAAGTGGCCAACAATGCTTAATTGCCAGGCTGATTTTCCTGCAATCGGAGCTGAGGATATTATTGTAGATGCTGTTTTTGGAATCGGAATCAATCGGCCAGCGAATGAGTGGGTCAAAGGATTGTTTCAGCATTTTAGGGCTTCCAAAGCATTTACATTAGCGGTTGATTTGCCATCCGGACTATATCCTGATGAAGTTCCTGAAGATGAGAATGGCGTGGTTTGGGCAGATTATACCCTGAGTTTTCAGTCTCCAAAATTGGTGTTCTTTCTTCCAGAGACTTCAAAATATACGGTGCAATGGGAAGTGATTGATATTGGTATTGATTCCGATTTTTTGCAAAACACAGAAACGGAGGTCGAGCTCATCGGTAAAAATGAGATGTTGCCCATCTATAAACCCAGAGAAAATTTTTCGAATAAGGGCACTTATGGCCACGGATTGTTAATTGGCGGAAGTTATGGTAAAATAGGAGCGATGATCCTTTCAGGAAAGGCGGCATTGGCAGCTGGAGCTGGTTTGGTGACTACTTTTATTCCTAAATGTGGATATATCCCTTTGCAATCTGCTTTCCCTGAAGCCATGGTCATTACGGACGCTGATGAAGAGAAGCTAACGGCTATTACATTTGACTTTAAGCCAACTGCGATTGGAATTGGTATGGGAATGGGAGCGGATGAAAAAACGCATCTGGCATTTCAGCAGTTTTTAACTTCCAATACCGCACATTTGGTGATAGATGCTGATGGAATTAATCTGTTATCAAGACATAAAGATGATTTGAAATTATTGAAACCTCAAACGGTGCTCACACCACATCCTAAAGAATTGGAACGTCTTATTGGCAAATGGAAAAACGATTTTGATAAGTTGAAAAAAGCGAAAGCCTTCTCAAAGAAATATGACTGTATTCTGGTTATTAAAGGTGCCAACACCATTACTGTTTTTGGTAATAAAATGTATATTAATTCTACCGGCAATCCTGGATTAGCAACGGGAGGTACAGGCGACGTGTTGACGGGCATAATAACCGGGCTTATTTGTCAAGGTTACGAACCTTTGAGCGCAGCCTTATTTGGGGTTTATTTACATGGTAAATCGGCAGATATCGCCGTGGAAGATTATGGTTATCAAAGTATGACTGCTAGTCATGTAATTGATTATTTGGGACAAGCTTATCTTGACTTGTTTGCAAAATCTTCGGCAGAGGCTCAAACAGATCCGGGTAAGTAAAATCTCAAAATAAAAAAACCGCACTTTAATAGTTGATTAAAGTGCGGTTTTCAAGAAGTGTTAATGAAAGTTTAGATACTTAAACTATCAAATAACTCTACCAATTTTTTACTTGAAGGTCTTGGTGCATTCGCATCTACCACATTGCCATTTGGATCGATTAAAATAAATCTTGGAATACCTTGAATGTTATAGCCTTTAACAAAATCTGATTCCCAGTTTTTATCAGAAAACAAATGGATACCAACCAAATTATCTTCTTTGACCATTGTTTTCCACTTATTCTTAGCAACTTCAAGATCGCCACCACCACTTCTCATAGCGTCATCAACCGAAATGCTCACAAATTGAATGTTTTTATCTTTGTATTGTGCTTCTAACTTTTTTATGGAAGGTATTTCAGCAATACAAGGTCCGCACCAAGTCGCCCAAACATCTACATAAACGTATTTCCCTTTTAAATCATCTAAAGAGGTCGTGCCACCTGCAAAATTTTCGTAGTTTTTAAACGTTGGAGAAGGGGAACCTGCTGGAAATTGCTCTCTAATCGCAATAGTTTCTAAAAAGTAATTTTCATACATTCCCATCATAGGATCCAAGTTTCTATTGGCCTGAACCAAAAGAGTGGAATCAATGGCTTTGTTACTATTATAAAAATCGTTCAGCTTATTCTTGATAGATGCGATTTCTATTTTCAAATCTTCTCTATTCAAGCTGCTTAACTTATCCTGATCCAATAATTCTTCCTGCAACAATTTATGCTCCGCTAAAAAGTTATTATGTTCAGATCCTGTTCCTGTAAATTTGATGGTTTTATCAAAATCGCTGGCATCAACATCCATCGTCAGTTCATATCCGTTTTTTAAGAAGATAGGAGTGGACGCTTTCCCATCATAGATTGCAAAAACTCCAGGTTCATTTATTTTAAGCGTATCCTTAAAAGTACCATCAGCATTAACTTTAATGGTTTTGGTGTAAGTTCGTGTTCCCACTAGGAGGGAGTCACTGTTCTGGTTGGTGATTTTACCAGAAAAAGTAACATAATCTTTAGGTTCTTGCTTACATGCCACAATAGAAAGTGCACATAAGACAATAAATATTTTTTTCATCGTTATAATTTTAAGTCTCAAAAGTAACAGTTTGAATACATATTTGCAGGTTTTTTTATTAATTATTAACATTTGTTGCATAATGTAAAGGTTATGCTGATTTTTGGGCTCAGAAATAAAATCCATGACATTAACACATTCCATCTCTACAAAAACATTAGAATTATCTACTATAAGCGATATCCTTTTTTATGATAGAAAGTTAGAACTTTCTGAAGAATCTATTACCAAAATCAATAATTGCCGTAAATATTTAGATGAAAGAATGCTCGGGCAGGATGAGCCCATTTATGGTATCAATACAGGTTTTGGATCTTTGTATAACGTTAAAATATCTAAAGATAATTTGACGCAGTTGCAAGAGAATTTGGTCATGTCCCATGCGTGCGGTATTGGAGATCAAGTGCCAAATGCTATTGTGAAATTAATGTTATTGCTGAAAATTCAATCTTTAAGTTATGGTCATAGTGGCGTACAACTGGAAACCGTTTTGCGTTTGGTTGACTTTTATAATCACGATATTTTACCCATCATCTATACACAAGGATCTTTGGGAGCATCCGGAGATTTAGCGCCTTTGGCGCATCTGGCCTTGCCTTTAATTGGTAAAGGCGAAGTGTTTTATGAAGGACGCATAAGAACTTCACAAGAAGTTATGGACGAATTTAATTGGCAACCAATTACCTTATTGTCAAAAGAAGGCTTGGCACTTTTAAACGGCACCCAGTTTATGAGTGCTTATGCTGTTCATTTATTGTTGAAATCCTATAAACTATCTTATTTGGCTGACTTTATTGGCAGTATTTCTTTAGATGCTTTTGACGGACGAATTGAGCCTTTTAATGAATTGGTGCATTTGGTCAGGCCTCATAATGGTCAATTGAAAACGGCCAAACGCATCCGGGAATTTCTGGAAGACAGCGAACTTATTTCACAAAAGAAACAACATGTTCAAGATCCGTATTCCTTTAGATGTATGCCACAAGTGCATGGCGCTACCAAGGACACCCTTGAATTTGTTCATAAAACCATAAAAACAGAAATTAACTCCGTTACCGACAATCCGAATATCTTTATTGGGGAGAACGAAATTATCTCTGGCGGAAATTTTCATGGCCAACCTTTAGCATTGGCATTGGATTATTTGAAAATTGCCATGGCCGAATTAGGAAACATCTCTGAACGACGAATCTATCAACTCATTTCGGGATTGCGCGGACTTCCAACATTTTTAGTGGATAATCCCGGATTGAACTCTGGTTTTATGATTCCGCAATATACCGCTGCCAGTATTGTAAGTGCGAATAAACAGTTGGCCACACCAGCAAGTGTCGATTCTATTGTTTCTTCAAACGGTCAAGAGGATCATGTGAGTATGGGTGCAAACGCCGCAACACAAGCTTATACCTTAGTTTATAATGTAGAGCGGGTTTTGGCTATTGAATTGCTGAACGCCTCTCAAGCCATAGCTTTTAGAAAACCTACAAACTCTTCATCCATAATTGAAGCCTTCTTAAAGAGTTATACCAGTGAAATCAAATTTGTAACGCAAGATGAAATATTTCATGATCTTATCGTAAAATCCATTCAGTTTATTGATAGATTTAATATTGATAATGACTTGCTTTTCGATTAAAATTTCAATAGAAATTTCATTTCTAGAAGACATGAAAATCTAGAAAACTTGATGGTCTTAAAAGTCTAAATTTTAAGGGAATAGTAGGGTAGGATAAATTGAACTTATAGCTCTAAGATGAATTTGGCCCAAGATACCGCAGCATTCAGGTCATCAAAAGTTTCGATCGGTTTGTTATTTAAAAACAATTTTTCTACTTCAACATTGGATTTGGCCTTGAAATCTTTTGACACAACAGCGAATCCTTTGAGGTTGCAGATTTTTGAGGTTTCGATATAGGTTGCAGGATCTACTGAATAGGAATTTATGCGATGGGTTATATATACAAAAGACCTGTTTTTGAAATACGCATCCGCTACATTTTTGAGTACGCTATTGTGTTTTGGTTCAACAACTAGTCCTTCATTGATAATAACAATGAGGTAGCAGTCGTAAATATGCATCTCACAAAAGTCAAATTTTAATAAATCTGTCATATTTAAATTTAATCGGCAGCGAAATTAAAACAAAAAAGCATCTGATATTTCACAGATGCTTCTTTTATTTTCAGGAATAATAAGTTATGATTCCGTCTGTTTTACTGGTTTTTCAATCTTAACCACCAATTCATTGGATTCTGAGTCCAAATCCATGGTTATTTTGTCGCCTTCATTGAGGTGTGCTGTGATGATCTCTTCGGCCAAAGTGTCCTCAACGTATTTTTGAATCGCACGTTTTAAAGGTCTTGCGCCATACTCTTTATCAAATCCTTTTTCAGCAATATAATCCTTTGCTTTAGAAGTCAATGTCAGTTCATAACCCAAGTCTTTAATGCGAAGAATTAATTTCTCCAACTCGATATCAATAATCTTATCGATATGTTCTTTTTCAAGCGTGTTGAAGACCATCACGTCATCGATTCGGTTTAGGAATTCAGGAGCGAATGCTTTCTTAAGGGCATTTTCAATAATGCTTTTGGAATTATCGCTAGCCTGGGCAGCTTTTGCTGCGGTTCCAAAGCCGACACCTTGTCCAAAATCTTTCAATTTACGAGCGCCAATATTAGATGTCATGATGATTATGGTGTTTCTAAAATCGATCTTACGTCCAAGACTATCCGTCAAGAATCCATCATCGAGTACTTGTAGCAACATATTAAACACATCAGGATGCGCTTTTTCAATCTCGTCCAATAAAAGTACGGAGTAAGGTTTGCGTCTGATTTTTTCAGTCAACTGTCCACCTTCTTCATAACCTACGTATCCTGGAGGTGCACCAACAAGTCTTGAGATGGCGAATTTTTCCATGTATTCACTCATGTCAATTCTAATAAGCGCATCTTCACTATCGAAAAGTTGCTTGGCCAACACTTTGGCTAACTGCGTTTTACCAACTCCTGTTTGACCTAAGAATATAAATGAGCCAATTGGTTTGTCAGGGTCTTTTAGTCCGGCACGATTACGTTGAATGGCTTTTACGACCTTCGCAACTGCTTCATCCTGTCCAATGACTTTTCCTTTGATCAGTTCTGGCAAATTGGCCAATTTATTGCTTTCGGTTTGTGCGATTCTGTTTACCGGAATTCCGGTCATCATGGAGACCACATCTGCAACATTGTCTTCAGTAACGATTTCTTTATGCAGCTTGGTTTCTTCCTCCCAGTTTTCTTGGGCCACCGCCAATTCTTTCTCTAAACGTTTTTCATCATCACGCAGTTTTGCAGCCTCTTCATATTTTTGCTTTTTGACCACGGAGTTTTTGGTTTCCTTAACCGCTTCCAATTGCTTTTCGAGCTCTAAAATTTGTTTTGGCACATCGATATTCGTGATATGGACTCTGGAGCCTGCTTCGTCCAAAGCATCAATAGCTTTGTCTGGCAAGAAACGTTCGGTCATATAGCGGTTCGTCAACTTTACACAAGCTATAATGGCTTCTGGAGTGTATTGCACATTATGATGTTCTTCATATTTATCTTTGATGTTTTCTAAAATCTGAATGGTTTCTTCAACAGTTGTTGGTTCAACGATCACTTTTTGAAAACGACGCTCTAACGCACCATCTTTTTCAATGTACTGTCTGTATTCATCCAAAGTAGTGGCGCCGATACATTGTATTTCCCCTCTAGCCAAAGCGGGTTTAAACATATTGGAGGCATCCAAACTTCCTGTGGCACCACCGGCACCTACAATCGTATGGATTTCATCAATAAAAAGAATGATATCATCGTTTTTTTCCAACTCATTCATCACGGCTTTCATGCGCTCTTCAAACTGTCCACGATATTTGGTTCCAGCAACTAAACTCGCCAAATCCAAAGTCACAACGCGTTTGTTGAAAAGTATGCGTGACACTTTACGTTGGATGATTCGGAGTGCTAAACCTTCCGCAATGGCCGATTTACCAACACCTGGTTCACCAATAAGTAAGGGGTTGTTCTTTTTACGTCTGCTCAAAATTTGAGAAACACGTTCTATTTCTTTTTCGCGACCAACTACGGGGTCCAGTTTACCTTCTTCAGCCATAACCGTTAAGTCACGACCAAAATTATCTAGAACTGGTGTTTTTGACTTTTTGACACCTTTTGCCGTAGATTGGCTGAATGGGTTTTGTTTCGTTTCATTCTCCTCATTTAAATCGTCATCAGAAAATGACTCCGCCTTTGGAGATTCTGTGTAGTCATCATTGTTAGTTATCATAGACTTGAATTGTTCTTTTACGTTATCATAATCCACTTTAAGCTTGTTTAAAAGCTTTGTTGTTGGATCATTTTCATTTCTTAAGATGCACAATAATAAATGTGCCGTATTGATTGAGGTGCTTTGAAATAACTTAGCTTCTAAAAAAGTGGTTTTAAGCGCACGCTCCGCTTGTCTTGTTAAATGTAGGTTTTTCTTTTCGTTTGATGTCGAAATAAGGCTTGGGTTTGCCGGACTCAAGATCTCCACTTTACGTCGCAAGTGGTTTAAATCAATTTCCAAAGCGCTTAAAATGTCAATAGCTTTGCCATTGCCATCTCTTAGCAACCCTAGCATTAAATGTTCAGTACCTATAAAATCATGTCCCAACCGTAAAGCTTCTTCCTTGCTGTAGGCTATTACATCTTTTACTCTTGGGGAAAAATTATCATCCATATTAAAATCCTTTCTGCATTAAAAATAATGAAAACTACTGTATTAGGGCAAAAACTATACCTTAAATGTTTTCATATTGGCTAAGTGACGAAAAAAACTTCACAATCTCAAAACATTTAACGAGATACTTATTAAATAAAAATGCGGGCTATTGTTAATAAACTATGCCAAAAACACGCGATAAAGTGGCGTTAAAACTCATAAAAGGCTTATCTTAGCACGATTTGAAAACTTACAAAAAATCTAATTAATTTATATATGACAGAAGGAGAAAAAGTGATTCCTATCAACATTGAAGATGAAATGAAATCGGCTTACATTGATTACTCAATGTCAGTCATTGTGTCACGTGCTTTACCAGATGTTAGGGATGGTCTAAAACCAGTGCACAGACGTGTGCTTTTTGGCATGCATGAACTAGGAATTAGAGCAAACACGGCTCATAAAAAATCAGCAAGAATTGTTGGTGAAGTACTCGGTAAATACCATCCACATGGTGATACCTCCGTTTACGACGCCATGGTTCGTATGGCTCAAGATTGGAGTTTACGCTATATGTTAGTGGACGGACAAGGTAACTTTGGTTCCATTGATGGTGATAGCCCTGCAGCAATGCGTTATACAGAAGCGCGAATGCGTAAAATTTCTGAAGACATGTTGGCAGACATTGATAAGGAAACTGTTGATCATCGACTCAATTTTGACGATACTTTACAAGAACCAACCGTTTTGCCTACACGTATTCCTGGACTTTTAGTTAATGGAGCTTCTGGTATTGCAGTGGGTATGGCGACGAATATGCCTCCTCATAATTTAAGTGAAGTAGTTGATGGCATCATCGCTTATATTGATAATCGTGATATCGATATTGACGAGTTGATAACACATATTAAAGCTCCAGATTTTCCTACTGGAGGAATAATTTATGGTTATGATGGCGTAAGAGAGGCTTTTAAAACAGGTCGTGGTAGAGTTGTGATGAGAGCAAAAGCAGTTATTGAAGAGGTTCAAGGGAGAGAGACGATCATCGTCACTGAAATCCCATACCAAGTCAATAAGGCCGAGATGATCAAGAAAACGGCTGATTTAGTCAATGAAAAGAAAATTGACGGGATTTCCATGATTCGTGATGAATCCGATAGAAACGGGATGCGTATTGTTTACGTGTTGAAGCGCGATGCGATTCCTAATATCGTTTTGAACACCTTATATAAGTACACTGCGTTACAGTCGTCTTTTAGTGTTAACAATATCGCGCTTGTGAAAGGTCGTCCAGAATTGTTGAACTTAAAGGATATGATTCATCATTTTGTTGAGCATAGACATGAGGTTGTAATAAGAAGGACTATCTATGAACTTCGCAAAGCAGAAGAACGCGCCCACATTTTAGAAGGATTAATCATTGCTTCAGATAATATTGATGAAGTTATTGCATTAATCCGTTCCTCATCGAATGCTGATGAAGCACGCGAGAAGTTGATTGAACGTTTTGCACTTTCTGAAATACAAGCGAAAGCTATTGTGGAGATGCGTTTGCGTCAATTAACTGGTTTAGAGCAAGACAAATTACGTTCTGAATATGATGAGTTGATGAAAACCATTGAAGATTTGAAAGATATTCTTGATAAAGAAGAACGTCGTATGCAAATCATCAAGGATGAGTTGGCTGTTGTTAAAGATAAGTATGGCGATGAGCGTCGTTCAGTCATTGAATATGCAGGTGGCGACTTGAGCATTGAGGATATGATTCCTGATGAGCAAGTGGTCATTACCATTTCACATGCGGGTTATATTAAACGTACGTCATTGACCGAATATAAAACTCAGAATAGAGGAGGAGTAGGTCAGAAAGCATCTACCACCCGTAATGAGGATTTCTTGGAGCATTTGTTTGTTGGAACCAATCACCAGTACATGCTGTTCTTTACTCAAAAAGGTAAATGTTTCTGGATGCGTGTTTATGAAATTCCTGAAGGTAGCAAAACCTCAAAAGGTCGAGCGATCCAAAACTTGATTAATATTGAACAGGATGATAAAGTAAAAGCGTTTATTTGTACTCAAGACCTGAAGAACGAAGAGTATATCAATAGCCATTATGTCATTATGGCAACTAAAAACGGTCAGGTTAAGAAAACATCTTTAGAGCAATATTCGCGTCCAAGAACCAATGGTATTAATGCCATTACTATTAAGGACGATGATATTTTACTAGAAGCGAAATTAACCACTGGTAACAGTCAGGTGATGTTGGCTCTAAAATCTGGTAAAGCGATTCGTTTTGAGGAAGCTAAAACACGTCCGATGGGAAGAAGTGCTTCTGGTGTAAGAGGTATTCGATTGGCACATGATAAAGACGAAGTCATTGGTATGGTGACTATTGAAAATCCAATGGAAGAATCTGTATTGGTAGTTTCTGAAAATGGTTTTGGTAAACGTACTTATATTGATGATCCAGAAGATGGTGTCGAAGTTTATCGAATTACCAACAGAGGTGGAAAAGGTGTGAAAACCATTTCTATTACTGAAAAAACAGGTAGTTTGGTGGCCATCAAATCGGTAAGTGATGACGATGATTTAATGATTATTAACAAGTCTGGGATAGCTATTCGTTTGGCAGTAAAAAATCTTCGTGTCATGGGAAGAGCTACTCAAGGCGTGAAATTAATCAATTTGAAAGGCAATGATTCTATTGCCGCAGTTGCAAAAGTAATGAGTGAAGAAGAGGAAGAAGTTGAGCTACTTGAAAACGATTTAAATGAATCTGTTGACAATGAGCCTTCTAACGAAGACGGCACAACTCTTGATAACTTAGAAGACGAAAATAATAATTAACACTAAATACTTAAAATAACTAAAAATGAAAAAACAAACGATCGTCGCTTTGGCACTTTTAGTAGGTTCGTTTTCTTTTGCACAAAAGAACGAATTGAAGGACGCTGAAAAAGCCTTAAAGAAAAGTAACTACGCAGAGGCTAAATCTGCAATTAATTCTGCAGAGTCCTTAATTGGAAATGCAGACGACAAAATGAAGGCTCAGTTCTACTTTTTAAAAGGACAAGCGTATTATGCCAACGGTACTGGATCAGGTGCTGATATGGATACGGCCATCCAAAGTTTGGATATGGTGGAAAAGACTGAAGGAAAGAATGGAAAGTATTCTAAAAACGTTCAGGAAATTAAACAAGGCATGCTGACTTCTTTCTTGACCAAAGCAAATGAAGCTTTAGAAAGCAAAAACTTTACAGCTTCTTCTGCCGGATTTGAAAAAGCCTACAGAATGTCAACAAAAGACACCTTGTATCTTTATTATGCAGCTGCAACAGCGGTAAATGGTGAGGATTACCCAGTAGCTTTGAAATATTATGAAGAGCTTAAAAATCTTGGATATAATGGGGTTGAAACGGAATATGTAGCCATTAATAAGACTACAAACGAAGAAGAATCATTTCCTTCAAAGAGTTTGATGGATATTTCTGTTAAAGCTGGAACGCATATTAAGCCACAGGCTAAAAAATCAGCTTCTAAAAAAGGAGAAATTGTTAGAAACGTTGCCTTGATATACATGAACCAAGGAGATAACGAGAAAGCTGTAGCAGCGATGAAAGACGCAAGGAAAGCGAATCCTGATGATTCTTCTTTGATTATTTCTGAAGCTAACATGCAATTGAAAATGGGCAACAGAGAGGAATTTAAAAGTCTGATCCAAGAAGCTTTGGTAAAGGATCCAAACAATCCAGAATTGTTATTTAACTTGGGTATCGTAGCAGCTGAGGCCGGCGAAACCCAAGAAGCTAAAGGCTATTATGAAAAAGCAATCGAATTAAAGCCTGATTATACGGATGTATATAATAATATGGCCGTATTAATCTTAAGTCAAGAGCAAGATATTATTGAAAAAATGAATGCGCTTGGTAGTTCAGCTGCTGACAACAAAAAGTACGATCAACTTAAAGCTGAAAGAACTAAACTTTATACCGATGCGATTCCATATTTGGAAACAACGCTTAAGTTAAGACCTACAGATTTGCAAGCAGCAAAAACCTTAGTGAATATCTATAGCGCTATTGGTGAAACTGCAAAATATAAAGAAATGAAAGCCAAAGTTGAAGCTTTGGAAAGCGGTCAAAAATAATTGTACCGATGGATTCAATAAAAAAATGCTATCTCTTTTGGGATAGCATTTTTTTTATATTACTTTTTTTATGACCCTGAGTTTATGGGTATGCATTTTGACATCACTGTTGTATATTCCAGAATGATCCAATCGATCAATTCTAACTTTTCCATGGGCGTGGATGATGTAATTGTCAGGCATAATGATCCCGACATGCACAATCTGTCCTTCATTATTATCAAAAAAAGCCAAATCCCCTGCTTCACTTTCTTCAATAAAACTTAAAGCTTCTCCTTGTTTTGCCTGTTGTTCCACAGCACGAAACAGTTCGTAGCCATTCAATTTATAAACCATTTGCGTAAATCCTGCCGCATCAATTCCAAAGGGCGTTTTGCCTCCCCATAAATAAGGCGCATTGCGATACATAAAAGCAGTATTTATTAGGTTTGATTTTGGCTGAACGCCTGAAATACAATTCCCATCAAAGGAGTGGTTAAGAAAATTTAAAGCGGCTAAGGAAGATCCCAGTGGAATGGTTAATAATTCGTCATTGGCATCTTGTATAAATTCAATCAAATCGGCCGAAAGTCTTTGCGCACAGTCTATTAATGAATTATAATCTGATTCCGGAATTTCAAGATATTGGTTATTGTCAATCCAACCTTCGCAGCGGTCAAATTCCAAACGGATTTTACTCCATTTTTTTCGTCTTTCAATGACTTTAAAAACATCGCCATATAATACTTGCGAAAGGAGTTCGGTTGTATCCAAAGGTTCAATTCTTAAAGAGACAATGCTTAAATTGGCAATTCCGTAGGTCATCGATGGAGATTGTCTATTGACTAATTTTTATTAAGGATGAAGTAATCGTTATGAGTTGGAGTGGAAATAAGTATTGAAAATATAGAATTAATAATATTATGCACGTTCAATCACAATTGCTGAAGCACCTCCGCCACCATTACAAATAGCTGCTGCTCCAATTTTAGCGTTGTTCTGTTCCAATACATTGATCAAGGTAATGATAATCCGAACCCCTGAACAACCCAATGGATGACCTAAAGAAACCGCGCCTCCGTTAACGTTGACATTACGATCATTCAGACCTAAAATTTTCATATTTGCCAATCCAACAACAGAAAAAGCTTCATTGAATTCAAAAAAGTCCACATCTTTTATTGAAATACCAGCTTTATCCAACGCTTTAGGTAAAGCTAAGGCCGGCGCTGTAGTAAACCATTTTGGCTCATGTGCGGCATCAGCATATCCTTTTATTATGGCCAAAGGTTTTAAACCTAAAGCCTCTGCTTTTTCTCTACTCATTAAAACTACGGCACCTGCGCCATCATTTATGGTCGAAGCGTTTGCAGCAGTTACGGTTCCGTCTTTTGTAAAAGCAGGTCTTAATGAAGGTATTTTATCCAGGCTTACATTCGTGTATTCTTCATCTTTAGAAACAATCACAGCATCTCCACGACGCTGAGGCACTTCTACAGGTACAATTTCATTATCAAATTTTCCGGCATCCCAAGCGGCTGCAGATCGTTTATAAGATTGGACAGCAAAAGCATCCTGATCTTCTCTACTGAATTCATATTCTGTTGCACAAGCATCAGCACAAACCCCCATAGCATTGTCATCGTAGGCATCAACCAAGCCATCTTTTTGCATCCCATCAATCAATGTTGCCGGGCCAAATTTTGTTCCCGTACGCGCGTGAAAATAATGAGGAATCAAACTCATGTTTTCCATACCTCCAGCAACAATAATATCAGCATCGCCCAAAGCAATCGCTTGCGCTGCTTGCATGACTGCCTTCATTCCTGAAGCACATACTTTATTGACCGTTGTACAAGGTACAGTATCCGGAATCCCAGCATAAATAGCGGCTTGACGTGCAGGCGCTTGTCCAGCTCCTGCTTGTACCACATTGCCCATTATCACTTCTTGCACCAATCCTGGATTAAGATTGATCTTATCCAAGGCGCCTTTTATGGCTATAGCTCCTAATTTTGGAGCAGGAATTGTAGATAAGGCTCCTAAAAAACTACCGATTGGAGTTCTAGCTGCAGACACAATAACGACTTCTTTGCTCATTTCTAATGGGTTTTAATTTGATTGGTGCAAAATTAAACATTTTTTAATTGATTTTGGGACGAAACCTAAGGTTAAACCGACAAATGCTTTTATATTTTACTACTTTTGAAGGAGAATTGATAAGATTTTGATGAAAAATATTATAAACAAGTGGTACAAGAATCATTCACTTATTTACAAAATTATCCTATTTATTGGGACAACGTTTCTAATTGTTTACCTCTTTCCTAAAAGTGGAAAGTTCAAATACAATTTTGATAAAAACAAACCCTGGCAATCTGAAAATCTGTATGCGCCATTCGACTTTGCTATTCAAAAATCGCCAGAAGAGTTAGAAAAGGAGAAATCGGCCATTATTGAAAATAGTGCCATTTATTTTGATATTACCGAGGAAGTCAAGGATTTTGTATATGACGATTACAACAAGAAGTTCAATGCTACCTTTAATGATTCCTTGGGTCGTAAAAAAACGGAGTTGTACAAAATCGGTAAAACGGTACTTAACGAGATTTATAAAAATGGTGTTTTAGAAGAGGACTACAATTATCCCAATGATAAGAATGTGGTGATTTTGGATGGCCAGAATCAGATAGCTTCTACGACCTATTCAGAACTTGCTAAAATAGACGCCTTTCGAAAACTCTTGGAAAAGCAACTTGAAGAAAAAGGAAATTCGAATTTTAGTTCGGTATTTGTGTCCCTGTTTTTTGATTTGATTGAACCCAATTTGAAAGTCAATAAGTCCATGACCAAAAATGCATTGGATGAAGAGTTGAATAAAATATCGACTACTCATGGCAATGTTGAACGAGAAACGCTGATTATCGCTAAAGGCGAGCTGGTGGAAGGTCATAAATATGACGTTTTAAAATCGTTGGAATCGGAATACGAATCTCAGGTTTGGAGTTCTTCCAATTACAC
>NZ_JBDSLS010000083.1:0-12227 GCF_039916245.1 Gelidibacter sp. | reverse complement strand
TCAATAAGACCCCAGATGATGAAGAATATCAATGGTACCCTTACGTATGAAGGAATTAAATTTCTCATAATAATGTTTCGTTTTCGTTATCTAAAGGAATATCACTCATTCTATCTATATATTCTTTTTTTGCAGTTAATACCCAGTAAAAAAGGCCTGCGAAAAAGAGGAAAAATATAAGCAAGGAAATTATCGGGTATATTTCTATACCCGCGATACTTTCCATATGGTTTTTTACAAATTTCAGCATGATGGTTAGTTTTGTGTGGTTTCTAAATCTTTAACTTTAATATCCGTTCCAAGACGCTGTAAATAGGCGATAATTGCTACGATTTCACGATTTCGCATTTCTACGAAGTTAGCGCCACCGCTTTGTTTATCGGCTTCGTAAGATCTTACAAAGTCTGGATCAGAATAAAGATTCTCTTCAATTTTAGCACCTTGTTCGGCCATGCTTTGTTGGGCATTGGCAATGTCTTCCTCAGTATAAGGAACACCCAACGTGACCATTGTTCTTAATTTGGTTTCCGTATTGGATTTGTCCAATTCATCCGTAATTAGCCATTTGTAAGCAGGCATAATGGATCCAGATGACGTACTTTGCGGATCATACATGTGGTTAAAGTGCCAGCTGTCCGAATATTTTCCACCAATTCTATGCAAGTCTGGTCCCGTACGTTTACTTCCCCAAAGGAATGGGTGGTCGTAAACAAATTCTCCAGCTTTTGAAAATTCACCGTAACGCTCTACTTCATCTCTAAATGGTCTTACCATTTGAGAGTGACAGCCGACGCAACCTTCACGAATATATAAATCTCTACCTTCAAGTTCCAAAGGCGTATAGGGTTTTACGCTTGTAATGGTTGGGATGTTTGATTTTACCATGATGGTAGGTATAATTTGAACGATACCACCAATAAGGATAGCAATAGTTGCCCCAATAGTTAATTGTACAGGTCTACGCTCCAACCAGCTGTGCCAGTGCTCTCCAGCAACACGTCTTTTAGAAACACGTTCTAATGCAGGAGCTTCTGCTAGTTCGTCAGTAACTTCGCTACCTTTTCTTACGGTTTGGATAATGTTATAAACCATGACCAGCGTACCTGTGATGAATAAAGTACCACCAATAGCTCTCATCCAATACATTGGCATAATTTCGGTAACGGTTTCTAAAAAGTTACCATATACCAAGGTGCCGTCAGGATTGAATTGTTTCCACATACTTGCTTGGGTAAAACCAGCAACGTACAATGGCAAGGCATACATAATGATTCCTAAGGTTCCGATCCAAAAGTGAAGATTGGCCAAACCTACAGAATAAAGTTTTGATTTGGTCAATCGCGGGATTAACCAATAGATCATACCAAAGGCTAAGAACCCGTTCCAGGCCAACGCTGCAACGTGTACGTGTGCAATAATCCAGTCGGTAAAGTGCGCAATAGCATTAACGTTTTTCAACGATAGCATCGGACCTTCAAACGTTGCCATACCATAACCTGTAATCGCAACAACCATGAATTTTAAAACAGGGTCAGTTCTTACTTTATCCCAAGCACCACGAAGTGTTAACAATCCGTTGATCATCCCTCCCCAAGAAGGCATCAATAACATGATGGAGAAGGCGACCCCTAAATTTTGTGCCCATTCTGGTAATGCGGTATATAATAAGTGGTGTGGTCCTGCCCAGATATAAATAAAGATCAGGGACCAAAAGTGAACGATAGAAAGTCTGTAAGAATAAACAGGTCGGTTCGCTGCTTTAGGTACAAAGTAATACATCAAACCTAAGAACGGTGTGGTCAAGAAAAACGCTACGGCGTTATGGCCATACCACCATTGCACCAAGGCATCCTGAACCCCTGCATAAACCGAGTAGCTTTTAAAAGCGCTGACAGGAAGTGCTAAACTATTGAAAATATGAAGGACGGCTACCGTAACAAAAGTGGCAATGTAAAACCAGATGGCTACATATAAATGACGCTGTCTTCTTTTTAATATGGTAGCAATAAGGTTCCAACCAAAAACAACCCAAACAACCGCAATTGCGATATCAATTGGCCACTCTAATTCAGCATATTCCTTGGATGATGTAAACCCTAAAGGAAGCGTAATTGCCGCTGCAACAATAATTAATTGCCATCCCCAGAAGTTGATGTTACTCAAAATATCACTGGACATCCTGGCTTTTAATAAACGCTGTGTGGAGTAATAAACACCCGCAAAGATGGCGTTACCCACAAAAGCAAAAATAACGGCATTGGTGTGTAAAGGTCTCAATCGTCCAAAACTCAACCATGAAATGCCATCGGTAAGGTTAGGGAAAAGAAACAGAAAGGCTAGTAACAGCCCTACAACCATGCCTATTACGCCCCAAAACAAGGTGGCGTAAACGAATTTTTTGACGATCTTGTTATCGTAATAAAATTGTTGCATTTCCATAGTAAAAAATTATTCTTGATTAGTTAGTTTTGATGATTTTTCTTTTTTTGGTTTTTCTGATATTAATTCGTCTTCAAAAAGCATACGAACAGAAGGTGTATAGCTGTCATCATATTGTCCGTTTCTTACCGCCATAATGAAGGCAACAAAAAATACGACAGCAACTAAAATGCTGAGACTCAGTAGTAAATATATAACACTCATACCTATTAGAAGTTATGGCCCAAAAGTACATTTGGTACATTTATTATTTTATGACATTTATCATGTTTTCATGTTTTTCCCTGCTATCTAAAATGGTTCTAAACAGATGAAAATCCATGTTATTAATTTTATTTCAATTTTCGCGCGGTCCAATTTGTGACAATTGTTGTAAAAACAACGATGCTAATGGAGCTCAATGGCATTAATATGGCCGCAACAACAGGTTCTAGTCGTCCGGTAACTGCAAAAGAAACACCCACCACATTATACATAAAGGATAACACAAAACTCCATTTTACGATTTTAATGGCCGATTTGGATAAACTCATGAAATCACTTAAGTTGTTTAGTTTTTCTGCATCTAAAATCGCATCACAAGCTGGGGAAAATACATTTACATTCTCTGATAGTGCAATTCCCACATTACTTTGTGCCAACGCACCAGCATCATTTAATCCGTCGCCAATCATCAATACTTTTGCGCCTTCCGTTTGATGGTGTTTGATATACTCCAATTTATCATCAGGCTTTTGATTAAAAAGCAATTTTGTTCGCGCAGGAAGTAGTTTTTTCAGATTCTCCATTTCGCCTTCATTATCTCCAGAAAGAATGGCGAGGGCATAATTTTTTTTCAGTTTATTGAACAACTGAGACAATCCGGTTCGGTAGGTATTATAAAAGGTGAATTTTCCTTTGTAGGCATTGTTGGCACTAATATGGACAGAAGTGTTCAAAACCGCTGTGGTTTTTGTCTTTCCCACAAAGTTTGCAGAGCCAATTTTGATGCTGTCCTGTTGGTGCACGCCTTCAATGCCTTGTCCCAAATGCTCTTCAAATTCGTCGAGCGTAATGATATCATTTTCATCCAAGAGTGCATAAAGCGTTCGGCTCAGCGGATGATTGGAGCCTCTTAAGGTGTTTTTCAATAAAACCTCTTCGGCCGACGACAGCGCGTTGCCTTCGTAAGTGGCGGTGCTTTCTTTGTTGGAAGTGATCGTTCCGGTTTTATCAAAGATGATGGTGTCGATGGCAGCCAATTGTTCAATAACTGTGGCGTTTTTCAGGTAAAATTTCTGTCTGCCAAAAATGCGAAGGATATTGCCAAGTGTGAATGGCGCTGCTAATGCGATAGCACATGGACAGGCAATAATCAAGACTGAGGTAAAGACGTTTAAGGCTTTACTGGAATCAGCAAACAACCAAAACGTGGTTGATATAAATGCAATGCTCAACACAATAATGGTAAACCGTTTACTGATCAAGTTGGTCAATGTGGTAAAGCCATCTTCTTTAACTTTATTGAAGACATCGTTACTCCACAATTGCGTCAAATAGCTTTGTTCCACACTTTTTAAGGCTTCCATTTCAATACTGCCGGAAGATTGTTTGCCGCCTGCAAAAAGTTTGTCTCCAGATTTTTTGCTGACCGCGTCCGATTCTCCAGTGACAAAGCTATAGTCAATTCTGGCTTTTCCTTTAATGAGGATACCATCTACGGGAATTAATTCCTCATTTCTGATGAGTAATCGGTCGCCCTTTTTAATATCATAAACCTGAATCGGTTCCTCGCAGCCATCTTTCGATATTTTGGTAATGGCAATAGGGAAATAGGATTTATAGTCACGTTCGAAAGATAAAAAGGAATAGGTTTTTTGCTGAAAAAATTTCCCCAACAATAGGAAAAACAACAATCCGGTTAAACTGTCAAAAAATCCTGAGCCGTAATCAAACATGATATCCACGGTGCTTCGTAAAAACAAGACGATGATTCCCAAAGCGATGGGCACGTCAATATTCAATGTTTTGGCACGTAATCCTTTGTAGGCAGAGGTGAAATAGTCCTGAGAGGAATAAAAAACTACCGGCAGCGAAAAGGCGAACATCAGCCATCTGAAAAAATGTTTGTACTGTTCCAACCAAAATTCTCCAACTTCAAAATATTCCGGAAAGGAGAGAAACATGACGTTTCCAAAAGCAAATCCAGCAATGGCAAGTTTATAGATTAAGGAACGGTTAACATGATTTTTTCCTGTGGAAAAATCTTCTAAACTAATATAAGGTTCATAGCCGATGGAGCTGAGGAGAATAACCGCTTCCTTTAAGCTGTATTTTTGAGAATTGAATTGAATCCGGACGGTTTTCTTGCCAAAATTGACTTGTGATGCCAAAATGTGGCTATTGAGCTTATTCAAGTTCTCAAGGAGCCAGATGCATGAACTGCAATGTATTTGCGGAATGTAAAGTGTGGCTATTTGTGATTTGCCGTCATCAAACTCTACTAATTTATCAATAATTTTCTGTTGCGAGAGGAAGTCGTACTTGCCTTGAATGTCTTTTGGCGTAATTCCTGGGGCAGATTGGAGATCATAGTAACAGGTCAGATCGTTTTCTGAAAAAATTTCATAAACCGTCTGACAGCCTTGACAACAAAATGATTTGTCATCATAAAATATTGCGGATGAACCAGATGGATCTCCGCAGTGGAAACAAGTTGATGATCTCATAATTATGCTCTTTTATACCTGGCGCAAACGTACTCAATGATTGCGCGTTAAACTATGATAATTGTCATGTTTTCCGTACTTTTGCGGCTCAATATATAAGGTATGAGTAGATGCGAACAATGTATTGCACGTCAGTTAAATTCAATGAAAACTTTAACTAAAGAGGAACTTAAACAAGTTACGGCATGCAAGACAAACCGATTCTATAAGAAAGGAGATATTATTTTTAATGAGAATGAATTGCTTAACGGAGTGTATTGTATCCGAGAAGGAATTTGTAAAATGACGAAACTGAGTTCCAACGGAAAAGATCATACGGTCAAATTAATGGGTAAAGGCCAATTGATTGGCCAGCGCTCAATTATTAGTGGCGAACGTACACATTTGAGTGCGATTGCATTAAATGACATAGAAATGTGCTTTGTACCTAAAGAACAAATTTTGAGCAATATCAAATCCAATCAAGAGTTTTCATTTAATGTGTTGCAGAATTTGGCCCAGGATTTACGAGAAGCTGAAGACGGGTTGATCAATATGGCGCAAAAGACCGTAAGGCAACGCGTCGCTGAAACCTTAATTTATGTGGGTAATACTTTTGGAGAAAATGAAGACGGCTATTTAAGCGTCAGTCTATCCCGTGAAGATTACGCGAGTATTGTTGGTACGGCAACGGAATCGGCGATTAGGATTTTATCTCAGTTTAAAAAAGAAGGTTTAATTTCTACTAAAGGCAAAAAGATAAAAATTGAAAATAAAATCGATTTGGAGCGCGTCGAGTGAAAGAACGTATCAAATTGTAAAACTATAAAACCCTTAAGCTATTTAATAACTTAGGGTTTTTTAGTTTTTATTCAGTTTTTTTTGAATCATTAAGATTAAGAAGATTAGTTGTTTTTAACTAAATCCTTAATGTCCTCAATTCCTTAATGGCTGTAGTTTTTTGAACCATTAAGATCATTAAGGTATTAGAAGATTAATTGTGTTGTTATTAACTAAGTCCTTAATGTGCTCAATTCCTTAATGGCTGTATTTTTTGAACCATTAAGATCATTAAGGTATTAAGAAGATTAAGTTGTGTTGTTATTAACTAAGTCCTTAATGAATGTCCTCAATTCCTTAATATTATTTTTTAATGACGGTAGTTTTTGAACCATAAAGGTTATTAAGGTATTAAGAAGATTAAGTTGTGTTTAACTAAAATCTTAATGTTCTCAATTCCTTAATATTTTTCTTAATGGTTATTTTTTTTTTAACCGTTAGCTTTAAGATATTAAGACTATTAAGAAAAGTTTACCTTGCTTAATGGTTTAATTTATTCAGTTTTCTCCTTATTTTCCATAGATGGATTTTTTAAATATTTATCTAAAAATTGAACCACTCTGCTATAAGCTTCTATTTGATTTTCTTTTTTGACAAATCCATGACCTTCATCATCAAAGAGTACATATTCAACAGGAACGCCATTTTTGCGAACACCGGCAACAATTTCATCGGATTCTACTTGCAACACTCTTGGATCTTGAGATCCTTGTAAAACGATTAAAGGTTTGGTTACTTTATCCGTATGAAATAATGGAGAAATGCGTTTAAGTCTGACAGAGTCTGCCGTAAAGGGATCTCCCAATTCCAAATACAGTGATTTTCTCATGGATTCCCAATACGGTGGAATACTTTTTAAAGTTCGGATCCAATTGGTCACTCCATAGATGTTGACGCCAACCTTAAATTCTTCAGGAGTGAAGGTTAGTGCTGCCATGGTCATGTAGCCACCATAAGAGCCGCCAATAATGCCGATTTTGTCCCCATCGATTTCCGGTTGTGTAGCCAACCAATTTTTACCTTCCACACAATCTTGTAAATCTTTTTCGCCATGGTTTAAATCGTCCATTTGATAAAACGTTTTGCCATAACCGCTGCTGCCACGATTGTTTACGGCTAACACCGCATAACCATGATTGACCATATATTGAATAAAGGAACTAAATCCTTGACGGGTTTGTCCGCCGGGACCGCCATGCACCCAAACCATAGCAGGAACCTTATTGTCTTTTGAAGCTTGATGCGGCAAATAGTAAATAGCAGGAACTTCAACACCATCAAACGATTTGTAGCGGACAACCGTGGCGGTAACCAAATCTTCTGGACGAATGGCTTCATTTAAAACGTTGGTCAATTGGTGTTGTTCTTTAGTTTCAAAATTATAGGTATATAAATTGGAAGGCATATTCGAACCACCAACATACATGCTCATCCATTTTTCATCACTACTAAAACTGACGCTGGTTATACTCTGATCTCCAAAATTGGGTAAATCAATAGGCATGTTGGTAGCCGTATTGATGACTTCAATTACATTTTTGCCGTCTTCATTCACATAAACGACCATATATGTCCCCTTTTTAGTAAAACCAGCGCCCGTAATATCCCATGGCTTTTGAAGCACATTTGATTTTTCCTTGGTTCTGAGATCGTATTTCATCAAATAGGAGAATTCGACGCCATCATCTGTGGTGTATAAAAGTGAAGCGCTGTCAGGATAAAAGTCTTGTGCTGAATTGCCGCTTTGATCGCTATTCACTTTAGATTTTTCTCTTGTCTTCACGTTATAAACATACAAGTCGCTGTCATTAGTGTTTAAAGATTGTACCAAGGCGATGTAGTTTTTATCCTTGGAGATGCCATTAAAATTCAAGCCGTCATTGTTTTGATAAATCATTTTGGCGCGGAAATCGGCAATACCCATCTCATACACATCAAAAAACTTTGGGTTCATCTTATTGGATCCAAAATAGAAGGACTGCCCATCATCGGCCCAACCATAAAACTCCGTTTTGGCGCCTTTGTCCGGCGTTAAATCCGTAATGACTCCGTTAGTGTCCCTTAAATAAATATGGCTGATTTCATCGCCATTTCCATCTGCCGATAATAACATACGGTCATCGTTCGGGAAAAAGGATTGCGCAAAATAGGACGTGCTGTCCGATGCCGTAACAGGCGTGTAGCTGCCTCCAGAGGTTGGAATCGTGTAGACATTGAAGATTCCTGAGCGATTGCTTGAGATTAGGATTTTGGAATTGTCAAAGGAAAAACTTCCGCCGCTAACGGCTTCGTTGTCCATAAATTGTTCAATAGTGTACTGCGCAACTTTGACGGCAGTATCTTTTTTTTCCTCTTTTTTGTCCTTGCAGGAAATGCAAAGCAGAATTGAAAGTGCAAAAATAATGTGTTTCATGTTTTAGTGTTTTGATTGATTAGTAGAGACTCTTAACTTAGGAGTTATTCGATTTAATCTCTCTATTTCAGAGAGTTGGCTTAAAGGTAATAAAAAACAGAATGATTCGATTTACAAAATCGATGTTAATAGATTTATAGGTCGCACAAAAAATCGTATTTTTATGAAGCTATGACACACAAGAATCTAAAACGTAAAGGTTTTGTCTTTAAAACCTACGAAGCACCCTTTCAGTCGCCTTTTGATAAGCTTTTTGAGATTTTCACGGAGTTGATAACCCACACTTCTGGAGATTTTGACGAAGCTATTGATTGGCTGCGCGAATTGGACAAAGAATATAAATTAACGACGCCCGAATATACCATTGATGATTTTATTGAAGATCTCAAGCAAAAAGGTTTCATCAAAGAAGAAATTGATCCCGATGGCAATGGCGGAGGAATGGCGATTACCGCTAAAACCGAGCGCGCCATCCGACAACAAGCCCTCGATCAAATTTTCGGACAAATCAAACGCAGTGGTCAGGGCAATCACAAAAGCAAAAGTCCGGGTATCGGCGATGAGCATACAGGCGATTTCAGAGAGTATCAATTTGGGGATGCTTTAGATAAAGTGTCCATGACCGAGAGTTTGAAAAATGCACAAATCAATCACGGCATTGGCGACTTTAAGCTATCGGAAGATGATTTGGTAGTTGAGGAGACTTTGCATAAATCGCAAATGAGCACGGTATTAATGATCGATATCAGTCACAGTATGATTTTATATGGTGAAGACCGGATTACGCCTGCAAAGAAAGTGGCGATGGCCTTATCTGAATTGATTACCACGCGGTATCCAAAAGACACTTTGGATATTATAGTATTTGGGAATGACGCCTGGCAAATTGAAATCAAGGATTTACCCTATTTAAAAGTTGGTCCTTATCACACCAATACCGTTGCCGGATTACAGTTGGCTATGGATTTACTGCGAAGAAAACGGAATACCAACAAACAAATTTTTATGATTACCGATGGGAAACCGAGTTGTTTACGCCTTCCGGATGGACAATATTATAAGGACAGTGCGGGTTTAAATCCGTATATCATGAATAAATGCTATGCTATGGCACAGCAAGCACGACGCTTACACATTCCGATAACCACGTTTATGATTGCGCAAGATCCGTATTTGATGCGATTTGTAAAGGAATTTACAGAAGCTAATCAAGGTAAGGCGTTCTACACCGGACTTAAAGGTTTGGGTGAAATGATTTTTGAGGATTATGAAACGAATAGGAAAAAGCGGATTAGGGGAAGTTAAAAAGATGGTAGAGGGTAATTATTAGAGGTTCGTAGCTCGACGTATGGAGCTCGAAGTTTGAAGTAGCTCGTTAGGTTTTCAAAGACTTTTCGATTTAAAAAATATAAACATCTGATTAACTGAAAAAATTCCGAAAGTTCGGAAGTGTTAAGGTTTGTCAGTGAAACAAGAAACATGAAACAAGAAAAAATAAAAACATTAGGCGAATTAAAAAAAGCAGGCTATCAAAGTAAATCGATTAAAGACGAGTTGCGCGACAACCTCATTCAGAAAATAAAGAACAAAGAAACCACTTTTGAAGGGGTTCATGGATATGAAAACACAGTCATCCCAGAATTGGAGCGTGCTATTTTATCACGCCACAATATCAATTTATTAGGATTGCGCGGACAGGCTAAAACCCGATTGGCGCGATTGATGTTGCATCTTTTGGACGAGTATATTCCGGTAGTGGAGGGTTCTGAAATTAATGATGATCCTTTGAATCCCATTTCGAGATATGCCAAAGAATTGATCAAGGAAAAAGGCGATGACACACCTATTTATTGGCTGCACAGAAGTGAACGTTTTGCCGAAAAACTGGCCACTCCCGATGTGACGGTGGCCGATTTGATTGGCGATGTGGATCCAATTAAAGCCGCGAATTTAAAATTGAGTTATGCCGATGACCGTGTGATTCATTATGGAATGATACCGCGTGCGAACCGGTGTGTTTTCGTGATTAATGAATTGCCCGATTTACAAGCCAGAATTCAGGTGGCCTTATTTAATATTTTGCAGGAAGGCGATATTCAGATTAGAGGATTTAAGTTGAGACTGCCTTTGGACATCCAATTTTTGTTCACTGCAAATCCTGAAGACTATACCAACAGAGGCAGTATTGTAACGCCTTTGAAAGATCGAATTGGCTCTCAAATTCTGACCCATTATCCGATTGACATTGAAACCGCACGATTGATTACTGAACAAGAAGCTAAAGTAGTGGAAAGTCAGAAGGAGATGGTTTCGATTCCTGATCTGGCAAGAGATTTATTAGAGCAGATTGTTTTTGAAGCCCGAGAAAGCGACTTTGTAGATACCAAAAGTGGCGTGAGTGCGCGTTTGAGCATAACAGCTTTAGAAAACTTGTTGAGTACAGCCGAGCGTCGTGCCTTAAAAGCAGGAGATCACAAAACCATGGTGCGTTTGAGTGATTTTGTGGGTATTATTCCATCCATAACTGGTAAAATAGAATTGGTTTATGAAGGCGAGCAGGAAGGTGCTGCCGTGGTGGCTTACAATTTAATTGGAGAGGCGGTTAAAAGTCTGTTTGATGAGTTTTTTCCTAAGATTGAAAAACTGAAAAAAGAAGATTCAGAAACAGCCTATGACGATATTATATCCTGGTTTTTTAATCAGAAGGATGGCTTTGAACTATTAGATGATTTAACGGATAAGGACTATAAAGCCTTGTTGGATTCCATTTCGCCTTTAGATGTTTTATTGAAGGAACATCAGCCTAATCTGTCCAAAGAAGACAGTTATTTTGTAAAAGAATTTGTGCTTTGGGCTTTGGTGGAATTCAAACAACTGAACAAGTTTAGATTTTCAGAAGGGATGCAGTTTAAAGATCCTTATGGAAGTTTTATAAGTGGAATTTAGGGATTTCATCAAATAGGCAAGATACCCTTTTTAGGCACTAACCTGCCCATCCGTTCAGGCAGGTTTCACTAAGTAGCACGAATAAATCATTAAATATCATCTAAAATTTGAATGGGGTTTTCAAAATGATTTCACAAATATTGATACTGCCTTCTTAGCAAAACCTATTTGCATAGAAGGTAGTATTTCATAAAACTTTTTTGTCAAGTGAGATGTGCGATTTTAAGTTGTGCAAAACTCACTTTGATTTATTACATTTTCTACCCATCAAATGATCTTAGCCCAAGCATCTGTTTGAGATCAATCCATTTTAAAATTTACTTCAAAACTTGTTGCTTAACTTTTTCCGAAAGTAATTCAGAACAATTTTTCTTTCAGATGGTTTAAGCGTCTTTAAGTGAGAATCTTATAATTATTATTTCCGACTTTGTAATTCATACAGCAAACGGAAATCTACCTTTATTATACAGGTTATTGAATAGGCTCAAAACGTATCATTCCAGAATCTAAAGACATTTTAAGAGGACTTGAAAAGACAAGTGCTTCTTAGATAACCATTATATAGATATGGTACGAATGATCGTAATGTTACGACGAAATTTGGCCTCACAAATATCTGCTGAGCGATTGTCGACATAAAATAAGCTAGTTGCCTTGAAATCTGCAAACAGAAAAAACACTCATAAAATCCCTGTATGTGGACCATCAAAATAAGATTTGCTCATGTAATTATCTTACGGAGATCCGGAAAACTTAGGGTCTAAAAAAGCAATACGCAGTTTTAAAAATAGAAAACAAATTACAACAACTATGAAGGCATTACAAATAACAGGCTACGGAGACGTGCAGGATAATTTGGCATTTAACGACGTAGAAAGACCAAAAATAAAAGAAAATCAGGT